>JALYHF010000297.1 GCA_030776745.1 Actinomycetota bacterium
GGCTGCCGCCGCCGCCCCCACGGGCTCCGCCGTGGCGCCGGGCGCTGCCGCCGACAGCACGGCGGCGAGGGCCACGCCGAGAGCAGCGGCGCGCCTCATCGCTAGTCTTCATCGGCAAAGAGGGAGATCGCTTGAGCGGTCGAGCGGAATCGGGGTGGCCATGCGAGTAGGTCTGTTGACGGGCGGCGGCGACTGCCCCGGGTTGAACGCCGTGATCCGGGCCGTGGTCCGCAAGGGGGAGCGTGAGTTCGGCGACGAGTTCGTCGGCTTCACCGACGGCTGGAAGGGCGTGATCGAGAACACCACCATTCCCCTGGACGTCGAGCGTTGCCGCGGCATCCTGCCCCGGGGCGGCACCATCCTGGGCTCCTCGCGGACGAACCCCTACAAGTCCGAGGACGGGGTGGAGCGGGCCAAGAAGACGCTGTCCTCCCTCGGGGTGGACGCCTTGGTGGCCATCGGCGGGGACGACACGCTGGGCGTGGCCAGGAAGCTCACCGCGGAGGGGCTGCAGGTGGTCGGTGTGCCCAAGACCATCGACAACGACCTGTCGGCCACCGAGCTCACCTTCGGGTTCCACACGGCCGTGCAGATCTGCGTGGATGCCATCGACCGGCTGCACACCACGGCGGAGTCGCACGACCGGGTGATGGTGTGCGAGGTCATGGGTCGCAACGCCGGGTGGATCGCCACCTACGCCGGCATCGCCGGCGGGGCCGCCGAGATCCTCATCCCCGAGGTCGAGTTCGACATCGACGACATCGCCGAGCGCATCAAGCGCCGCCACGAGCGGGGCCGCTACGCCACCATCGTGGTGGTCGCCGAGGGAGCCAAGCCCAAGGAAGGGACGCTGGCCGTCTCGTCCGACGAGGTGGACGAGTTCGGCCACGTTCGGCTGGGGGGCATCGGGACCGCGCTGGCCGCGGAGCTCAAGAAGCGCACGGGCTTCGACACCCGCGTCACCATCCTCGGGCACATCCAGCGCGGCGGCACGCCCACCGCCTTCGACCGGGTGCTGGCCACCCGCTTCGGGATCGCCGCCATCGAGGCCGTCCACGACGGGGCCTTCGGCCACATGGTCGCCCTGCGGGCCGGCGACATCGTCCGGGTCGACCTGGCCGACGCCGTCGACAAGCCGAAGACGGTGGACCCCGAGCTGTTCCGCAACGTCGTGGTGCCCTTCTTCGGCTGACCCCGCGACTGGGCTCCGGGCGGCCGGTGGCTCAGGTCGGACGCCCGCGGCGCCGAAGACAGCCCGGTGCCGGGGAGTGGAGACGAGTTCCGGCAGCGGCGGCGGCCGAGCCGGTCCTGCCAGGAGCCGTGCCGGTGCGCCGAGCTGTCGCACGTCCTTCGCCGAGTGCTGGATTCGGTGGCGTCGGGCCAGATCGAGGCGGTCAGCCCGCAGGAGCGCCGCCTGGTCCGACGGGTGGAGAGCGCGCTGGCCGCCTTCGAGGCGGGCTGGCGCATCCGGGGGGCGACCGACGTCAAGCGGGAGTGATCCCGGCAGGGCCCTCCGCCCGGGCCGATCGCACCAGGGCCACGAAGGCGTCGTGGAGCCGCGGCGGACCGGCGACGAGGGTTCCGTCCTCCAGCGTGAGCAGCGCCGCTCCGGCCTCGGTGGCCACCAGGGCGCCGGCGGCCCAGTCCCAGGGCTGCAGCCCTCGCTCGTAGTAGAGGTCGAGGCGACCGAGGCCCACCCAGCACAGGTCGAGGGAGGCGGCCCCGGCTCGGCGCACGTCGCGAACAGCCGGGATGATGCCGGCCAGCTGAGCCGCCTGCTCCCCCCGGGTGGCGGCGTCGTAGCTGAAGCCCGTGCCGACCAGGGCGGTGGAGAGCTCGGCCGGCCCCTCCACCCGCAGGAGACGCCCGTTGCAGTGGGCACCCCGTCCCCGCACGGCGGTGAAGGTCTCGCCGTGGACGGGGTCGTGCACCACGCCGGCCACCGCTCGCCCGTCCGTCTCGGCGGCCACCGACACGGCCCACGACGGGAAGCCGTAGAGGTAGTTCGTGGTCCCGTCGAGGGGGTCGACGACCCAACGCACCCCGGTGGTGCCGGCGCCGGCGGTGCCCTCCTCGGCCAGGAAGGCGTCCCCCGGGCGGGCAGCCAGGACGGTGCGGGCGATGAGGTCCTCGCTGGCCCGGTCCATCTCGGTCACCATGTCGGTGAGGCTGGACTTGCTGGCGACGGCGGAGCGGTCGCCGTCGCGGCCCTGCAGCAGCAAGGCGCCGGCGGCGTGGGCCGCCTCGACGCCGAGGTGGAGGAGCTCGTGCGGGTCGGTCACGCCCCAGGTCTACCCTGAGCGCGGTGCCCTCCGGCGTGGTCGACCTGCGATCCGACACCGTCACCCGCCCGACGGCGGAGATGCGCCGGGCCATGGCTCGTGCCGAGGTGGGCGACGACGTCTACGGCGAGGACCCCACGGTCAACGCCCTCCAGGAGGCCTACGCCGAGCGAGTGGGGATGGAGGCGGCCCTGTTCGTGCCCAGCGGGACCATGGCCAACCAGCTGGCCCTGCGCCTGCTGGCTCCTGCCGGGACCACGGTGGTGGTGGGAGCCCGCCAGCACCTGGTGGTCTACGAGAACGGGGCCGGCGGGCGCAACGCCGGCGTCCAGTTCCACGCCGTGGCCGACGACGACGGCACGCTGTCGCCCGCCGACGTGGCCTGGGCTATCGAGGCGGCCGCCCACCACCACCCCCGGCCGAGCCTGGTCTGCGTCGAGAACACCCACATGCCGGCCAACGGCGCACCCTGGCCCCTCCCGGTCCTGCGGGCCGTGCGAGACGCCGCCGGCGGCCTGCCCGTGCACATGGACGGCGCCCGTCTGTTCAACGCCGAGGTGGCCGCCGCCACGCCGGCCCGCGCCTACGGGGCCGAGGTCACCACGGTGATGTCCTGCCTGTCCAAGGGCCTGGGCGCGCCGGTGGGCTCGCTGTTGGCCGGCCCCGCCGAGCTCCTCGAAGCGGCCCGCCACGAGCGCCAGCGCATGGGGGGTGGCATGCGCCAGGCCGGCGTCGTGGCCGCCGCCGGCCTGGTGGCGCTGAGGACCATGGTGGACCGGCTGGCCGAGGACCACGGCCGCGCCCGACGTCTGGCCGAAGCGGTGGCCGAGCGCTGGCCCGATGCCGGCGCTGACCCGGACGGCGTGCGGACCAACATCGTCACCTGGCGCCGGCCCGACCACGCCGCCGTCCTCGCCCACCTTCGGGAGGAGGGCGTCCTGGCCGGCACGATCGCCCCGGGCGTGCTCCGCCTTGTTACCCACCTCGACGTGGACGACCACGCGATCGAGCGGGCCTGCAAGGCAGTGGCCAGCGCGCCCTAGGACCCTACGCGGCGTCGGTCCTCCCGGTGTCAGGGGTGGTGGTCTTGGCGTACCGTGCCCCCGATGGCCCGGGTGGTGCAGGAGTCGCCGGCGAGCGCCCTCGCCGTGTACGCCCATCCCGACGATGCCGACGTCTCCTGCGGCGGAACGCTGGCTCGCTGGGCCGCGGAAGGTGCCGAGGTCCAGGTCGTGGTGTGCGCGGCTGGTGACAAGGGCTCGTCCGACCCCGACATGAGCCCCGACGACCTGGCGACTGCACGCGCGGGCGAGGTGACGGCTGCGGTCGCCGCCCTGGGTCTGGCTGCGCACCACCATCTGGGGCACCCGGATGGTGAGCTCGACAACGGCCTTGCACTTCGTCGC
>JALYHF010000298.1 GCA_030776745.1 Actinomycetota bacterium
CGCTACGCCTACGCCACCTCTGGGAGCGTGGCCAGCCTCCTGAGCGGCTCACAGCCTCGCACCGGCGAAACCGTCCTGACCGTCGAGCCGCCTGCCGGGCGCGACCAGCGCATGGTGCGCCAGGGTCCCGACTCGGTGGTGGAGCAAGTGCTCCGCCTCCAGGACGACGGCGCTTACCTCGTCCACCTGGGCCAGGCCACCATGGGCTTCCGCAAGGAGTTCCGGCCGGAGCCACCCGTGCTGGCCGTGCCCTTGCCGGCGTCGGTGGGCAGGGCGTGGTCCTGGCGCATGACCTCGACCGACGGGCAGACCACCGTGGACGCCAGCCTTCGGGTTGCTCGCAGCGAAGGCGTCGACGTCGGGGGCGAGAACGTGCCGGCCATCGTCGTCGAGGCCACCATCACCACCGGTGGTGACGTGGTGTCGACCACCAGGCAGACGCTTTGGATCTCGGACCGGTACCGCCTCGTGGTCCAGCAGCAGGACGTCACCGACGGGCGCATCGGCACCATCACGTTCCGCTCGGAGTCGACGGACAGGCTGCTCTCGACCCGCCCGGCCTGACCGTGCAGCTGAGCGTGCTCGACCAGTCGCCCATCGCCAGTGGGTCCACCGCCGCCGAGGCCGTGCGCGACACGGTGGCCCTGGCCCAGGCCGCCGAGCGACTCGGGTACCGGCGCTACTGGCTGGCCGAGCACCACAACTCCGCCTCCCTGGCTGGCTCCACGCCCGAGGTGCTGATCGCCCACGTGGCGGCTGCCACGTCGTCGATACGGGTTGGTGCCGGTGGCGTCATGCTCTCGCACTACAGCGCGCTGAAGGTCGCCGAGAACTTCCGGATGCTGCACACCCTCTTTCCCGACCGCATCGACCTCGGGGTGGGCCGCACGGCGGGGACGGACGACCCTGCCACCGCCACCGCCCTGCAGCACGGCCCCGAGCCGCTTCCCCTCGATCGCTTCCCGGTCCGGCTGCGCGATCTGATCGGCTTCCTCGAGGCCAGCCTGGACGGCGAGCATCCCTTGTCCGGCGTCCGGGCCGTGCCCGAGGGGCCCGGCGCACCCGACGTGTGGGTCCTGGGCTCCAGCAGCACCAGCGCGGCGTACGCCGCCGACCTCGGTCTGCGGTTCTCCTTCGCCCACTTCATCACCCCTTTCGCCGGGTCTCAGGTGGTGGGGGCCTACCGGCGCCACTTCCGCCCGTCCGCCACGCTGGCCCAACCCGAGGCCAACGTGGCCGTGTCGGTGCTCTGCGCCGAGACCGACGCCGAGGCCGAGCGGTTGGCGTCCAGCGCCCGCCTGGCCCGGGTGCGCCCCGGCGGGAGCGACGCCGGCCCCATCCCCTCCGTCGAGGAGGCCGAGGCCTACCCCTACACCGAGCTGCAGCGGGCCCTCCTGGCCCAGGACAGGCCCAGGGCGATCGTCGGTGCTCCGGACCGGGCCCGGGCTCGGATGCTGGCCCTGGCCGAGCGCTTCGGCGTCGAGGAGCTGGTGGTGGTCACGGTCTGCCACGACCCGAAGGCCCGGTTGCGCTCCTACGAGCTGCTGGCCGAGGCCTTCGCGCTCGACGGCACGGGCGCTCGGCCGGCCTAGGCGCTCTATCCTCGGGCCATGCCCAGTGACCCAAGGCCGCGTTCCCGTGAGGTGACCGAAGGGTTCGAGCGGGCGCCGGCCCGGGCCATGCTCCGCGCCGTCGGGATGACCGACGACGACTTCGACCGGCCCCAGGTGGGCGTGGCCTCGTCGTGGAACGAGGTGACGCCCTGCAACATGCCGCTCGGCCGCCTGGGCCAGCGGGCCAAGGAGGGGGTGCGGGCCGCCGGCGGCTTCCCCCTCGAGTTCATGACCATCGCCATCAGCGACGGCATCTCCATGGGCCACGAGGGGATGCGGGCCTCACTGGTGAGCCGGGAGGTCATCGCCGACTCGGTGGAGACCATGGTGCACGCCGAGCGCTTCGACGGGCTGGTGACCCTGGCCGGCTGCGACAAGTCGCTGCCCGGGATGCTGATGGCGGCGGCCCGGGTCAACCTGCCCTCGGTGTTCCTCTACGGGGGCTCGATCCTGCCCGGGCGGATTCCGGGGGACGACCGCGCCCTCGACATCGTCAGCGTGTTCGAGGCGGTCGGCGCCAGGGCGGCCGGCTCGCTGAGCGACGAGGAGCTGGCTCTCATCGAGCGCCACGCCTGCCCCACCGAGGGCAGCTGCGCTGGGATGTTTACGGCCAACACCATGGCGGCGGTGGGCGAGGCGCTCGGCATGTCGCTCCCGGGCAGCGCCACGCCGGCCGCCGTCGACCCCCGCGGCGAGGACTTCGCCCGCCGGTCGGGCGAGGCCGTCGTCGGGCTCCTCGAGGCCGGCATCCGCCCTCGACAGATCATGACCAAGGAGGCCTTCGAGAACGCCATCGCCGTGGCCATGGCCCTGGGCGGGTCCACCAACGCCGTGCTGCACCTCCTGGCCATCGCCAACGAGGCCCGCGTCGACCTGGCTCTGGACGACTTCGACCGGGTGGGCCGGAGCGTTCCCCACGTCGCCGACACCCGGCCCCACGGCCGCTACCACATGGTCGACCTCGATCGCATCGGCGGTGTCCCGGTGGTGATGCGGGCGTTGCTGGAGGCGGGGCTCCTGCACGGCGACTGCCTCACCGTCACCGGGCGGAGCGTGGCCGAGAACCTGGCTGCCCTCGACCCGCCGGCGCCCGACGGCTCGGTGGTGCACCCGCTGTCGGCGCCGATCCACGCCGACGGGGGCATCGCCGTGCTCAGCGGCTCGCTGGCCCCCAGCGGGGCGGTCGTGAAGGTGGCCGGCATCGACGGCGACCACTTCGAGGGGCCGGCGCGCGTCTTCGACGGCGAGGATGGTGCCATGGAGGCCATCCTGGCCGGCACCATCACGCCGGGCACCGTCGTCGTCATCCGCTATGAGGGGCCCAAGGGCGGTCCCGGCATGCGAGAGATGCTGGCCGTCACCGGCGCCATGAAGGGCGCCGGGCGCGGGTCGGACTGCGCCTTGATCACCGACGGCCGGTTCTCGGGCGGCACCCACGGCTTCTGCATCGGCCACCTGGCCCCCGAGGCCGTGGACGGCGGCCCCGTCGCCTTCGTTCGTGACGGTGACCGCATCGTCATCGACGTGGCCACCCGCCGGCTGGACCTGCTGGTGGAGGCGGCCGAGCTGGCCCGCCGGCGGCGGGAGTGGAAGCTCCCCCCGCCTCGCTACACCACCGGCGTGCTGGCCAAGTACGCCCGGCTGGTCACCGGTGCCGAGCGGGGAGCGGTCACGGAGCCGTAGGGCGGGTGGGCCCGGCGGTCGCACCGGTCGCGCCGGTTCCGCCGGTTGCGTTCACCTCGCGATAGACCGCCAGGTGCTGGCGGTCAACTGGGATCTGAAGCGCTCGGCGACACAGCTGGTCAGATCAGCGGTTGCGCACCGCTTGGAGCTGGCGCACCTCGAAGTCCTCCAGGCGCCCCTCGGTGACCAGCCCGGGCAGGGTGCCGGTGGTCCCGGCCAGGCGCCATGTGGCGGTCCAGCGCTCGGTGACCACGACGTCGTAGTGGCCGGTGTCGGTCCAGGAGTGGGTGATGGTGCCCTCGGGCCAGGGGCGGCCCGCCTCGGTGAAGGGCCCGCTCGTCGTACCATCGCCCCAGTCGACGTGGACCTGGCCCACGGCGTCGATGAGCAGCTCCCCGAGGGGCGTGGCGTGGACGAAGCGCTCCGCCATCTTGGTGTTGGTCTCGAGATATGCGGTCTTGCCCGCCAGCATGTAGCCCGGGGCGATGACCGGCCTGGGCTTGGGCAGGGCGTCGTGCAGGCGCAGGCTCCAGTACTGGGCGGCCGTGGCCGCCGGGCTGGTGGCCGGCGCTTCAGCCCGCGGGCACAGGGGGAAGCTGGCGAACATGGGCTCCCACAACGAGTCCACGATGCTCTGCCCGGCGCCCGCCGCTGCCGCGTTCGGCGCCCGCATCCGCTCGAAGGCCACGCACTGCCCCACGCCCTCCCGCTCGGCGATGAACGGCCTGCGAAGGGTGAACACGGGCGGGGCCGGCCCCGTGGCCCGCTGGGCGCCGCCCGTCGCCGGCGGTTCACCGGTGGTGCCGGGTGAGCCGCCAGCAAGGGTGGTGTCGATGGCGCCCTGGTTCGCCCGATTGACCGTCAGGACACTCTGCGAGTTGTGTGCAGGACCTGGGTTGGACGAGGTGGTGGTCGCTGGACCAGTGAAGGCCATCAGCACCACAACAGTTGCCATCAGCCGGCGCACAGGTCACCCGGGTCTGAGCCGTCAGCAGTGTCACCTTCTTGGCGGATCATCCAAGCCGTCGTGTTCAGGCGGCGTTGGTCGCGGGACCTATCAAGAGGGACGAGTTGAACGAACGCGCGGTTGGGAGCAGATGGCTCAATCGCGGCAGCAGAGAACTCTTGTTGGACCTCTGAAAAGACGCACGTTGCGGAGGCCGACACGACTCGTCGCACGGTTGTCCTCTGCGGCCCGGGATCAGGCTTGAAGTTGCGTAGCCCTTCCTGCAGCTGCCGCAGCCATACGTCCACCTGTTCCCGGAACTCGCTCTCGTCGTAGATCGCCCGTAGGCGGGCCGTCGCCTCGGGAACGAGGTTCCTGTTCTGCACGATGAGGCGGGTGGCTTCGCCGTCGACGGCGTCGAGGGCGGCCAAGACCTTGTTGACATAGGCCTCGTCGATGGTGGCG
>JALYHF010000299.1 GCA_030776745.1 Actinomycetota bacterium
CGAGCCGACATGGCCGGCATCACGATGCTGGTGGAAGGACGTCCCAAGACCGCCGTCTTCACGGACGAGACGGCCGTCGACATCGACGCCGCCCAGTACGAAACGGGCGTCGGGCCCTGCCTCGACGCCTTTCGTCACCAGGAGGTGTTCCGCATCGACTCCACCGACAAGGACGACCGGTGGCCCGCGTTCTGCGAGTCGGCGGCGTCGTACGGCATCAAGAGCACGCTGTCGGTGCCCCTGGTGGCCAACCACGAGGGCGTGGGCGCCCTGAACCTGTACTCCCGCGAGGAGGGGGCCTTCTCCGAGGACCACGAGAGGGTGGCGCAGACCTTTGCTGCCCAAGCCGGCATCGCCCTGGCCAACGCCCAGGCCTACTGGGACGCCTACCAGCTCAGCCAGAACCTGTCCGAAGCCATGAAGTCACGGGCCACCATCGAGCAGGCCAAGGGGATCCTCATGGGCGCCCGGCGATGCGATGCCGACGAAGCGTTCCAGATCCTGGTGCGAGCCTCCCAGCGGGAGAACCGCAAGCTCCGGGAGGTCGCCGAGCAGATCGTCCGGAACACCGCCCAACGCGAAGAGCGATCCTGACGCGTCGGCCCCCCGGGGCCGGTCGATCCTGAACGCGATTCCCGCCCGGCGCGCCACACGCCTCG
This sequence comes from Actinomycetota bacterium, assembly GCA_030776745.1. Taxonomy (GTDB): domain Bacteria; phylum Actinomycetota; class Acidimicrobiia; order Acidimicrobiales; genus JALYHF01. The sequence goes on from JALYHF010000299.1 coordinate 660, forward strand.
GGGTCCGGCCGAGGGCCGGGACGGCTAGGCCTTGAAGGCCTGGGCGACCGACTGGTCGCTCTCGCGCATGTTGTTGGCCGCACCGCGGATCTGGGTGGCCAGCTGGTGCAGGGTGTCCTGAACCGGCCGGAGCTGGGTCTTGAGGGCCTCGAAGTAGCCCTGAAAGGCGGTGCCCGACTGGCCCTGCCACACCATGGCCTTGACCTGGCTCTCGAGCTGGGCCACTTGCGCGGCGAACGCTTCCGCGGTGGCGTCGGACTTGGCCGCCGCCGACTCGAGCGTCGAATAGGTGACCTGCAGGTTCTCGGACATGTGGTCCTCCACGGTTGAAAGCGAGAGGCAGGGGCAGAGGCCTCCGCTCGACCCCCCCCGGGGCCTAACACGCTACCGGCCTTGTCCCTGGCCGGCAACGGGCTGCCACCGCTCAGGCGCTGGCCGGCGCGCCTGGCGTCATCGCTGCCGCTCGGAGCGGGCGCTGCCCGCCTTCCGCTTCCGGCGCCCGGGGCCGGCCGGTGCGGCGGGGCGCCAGCCGGCGTCCTCGGAGGCGACCTGGACCAACACGGGCCGACCGCGGTCGACCAACAGCCCGCGCCCGGGAGGAAAGGCCTGGCCGGGACGAAGGGCGGGCCGGACTCCGGAGACGGCCTCCACCTCGTCCCGGGATCCCGGTTGGAGCACGAGGACGGCCCGGTTCCGCTTGAGCTCGGCTGTCCATCCGCTGTAGGCGCGGGCCAGCGTGGACGCCTCCACCACGGCGGCCACGCGCACGGCGTCCGATCGGAGCAGGGGCTCGAGCCGAGGGTTGTTCTCCATCGACTCGACGTCTTCGACCGAGTCGATGACCAGCACGGCCTTGACCTCGTCGCCCTCGTAGCCCTCCACCAACGCCATGGCCGCGTCGAGGGCGGCCGGCTGCCTCGAACGACCGAAGCCGCTGGCGTGCCAGACGTCGAGGGCGGCGAGGGGACTGGTCAGCCCGCCCAGCCCGATCAGCTTCGGGCCCTTCTCGGCGCCGGCCAGGCCGTGGGCGACGCGGGCCAGCGCCGTGGTTCGCCCCGACGTGGGGGGGCCGAGGACGACCAGGTTCTGGCGAGCCAGATCGACCTCGACCAGGTCCAGGCTGAGGTCGGCCAGCCCCAGCGGAGAGCGCAGGGGCGCCGGGCGAACCGGCGGCAACCGAACCTGCTCGGGCAGCTCGAGCAGGTTCGGAGCAGGCGCCACGCCGCTGTCGAGGAGCCGTTCCGCCAGCGCCGCCAGCGCCTCGGCCTGCGCCCCACCGGCGGGGTCCTGGCTGACGGTGGCCACCTGGATCTCGATGCCGTCGTCGAGGAAGCCGCGCCCCTCGCCGAGCTCCGTGCCCTTGGCCACGTCCCGCGGCACGCCCAGGCCGATCAGCTCTTCGGCGCTCGCCATCCGTAGCACCACCCGGGCCCCGAGCGCCGAGGTGAGGGCGGTGGGCACCCCGAGCTGGCGCGTGGTGGTCATGACGACGTGGATCCCAACCTGACGCCCCTCGGTCACCAGCCGCTGGAAGTCGGTGAGCCACCCGTACAGCGTTCCCTGCTCGAAGGTGGCGTGGAAGCCGGCGTAGCTGTCGAGCAGCACGACCAGGCGCGGGAGGGCCAGTGAGCGGGACTGCCTCCGCAGCGCCGACACGGTGTCGGCTCTGGCGTCCGACAGCACTCGCCGCCGGTGCTCGAGCTCGCGCTGCAGCACGGTGAGCATGCGCGTGACCCGCTCGAGGTCGTCCCCGGTGGCCACCGCCACCGTGTGCGGGAGGGCGGTGAGCTGGGTCAGCGACCGGCCCGTGAAGTCGAGGCCGTAGAGGCGCACCGCGTCGGGGCTGCCCTGCTGGACGAGCCCGGCGGCGACGGTGCGCAACAGCGTGGTCTTGCCGGACCCGCCGGTCCCGAAGACGACGAGGCCGCCGGAGCCCTCCAGGTCCACGGTGGCCACCAGCTGGGCCTGCTCCTGGGGAGCGTCGCCGAGACCGAGGACGACGAAGCGTCCGGGGTCGGCGCTGCGCTCGTGCCGTCCCTCGGCACTGGCCAGGACCTCGGCCAGGGCGACGCGCTCGGGGAGCGGCTCGACCCAGGGCCTGCGAGGCGGCGGGGCGCCCGTCTGGGCGGCGGCTTCGGCGCAGGCCTGGACGGTCACCTGGACCTGCGTCGGCCTCGATGGTGCCGCCGTCACCGCCGGGCCCTTCGCCTGCGGCGGAGCTGGTCCTGGGGCATCTGGCCCAACCCGGTGGGACGTGGCGGCCGCCCTAGACCGTCACCGGCCGCGGCGCCGCGCTGCTCCGCCGTGAACGGGAAGGGCCGCACCACCACCGGGCTGGCCTGCGCCTCGGCCTCGAAGGGCGCCCCCGCCCACGCGCACTGGAAGGCGCTGAGGGCGCCGGGGCCAGTGCGGGCGAACGCCCGTCCCCGCAGCGGTACGGGGATGTGGGCGGCGTCCTTGGCGCCGATGACGGCGACGGAGTCGGCTGGCTCCAGCACCCGCAGGGCGATGCGCAGGTTGGTGTTGGCCAAGATGTTCTCGTTGACGGTGCCGGTGGGGCGCTGCGTGGCCAGCACGAGGTGGATGCCCAGGCTTCGTCCCCGCTGGGCGATGTCCACCATTCCGGTCACGAAGTCGGGGATCTCCTTGACCAGGGTGGCGAACTCGTCGACCACGATCACCAAGCTCGGCGGGGCGTCGCCGGGCGCCACCTGCAACAGGCCGGCCAGGTCCTTGGCCCGGCCCTCCAGGAGCTCCATGCGCCGGCGCAGCTCGGCCCGTAGCGAGACGAGGGCCCGCAGGCTCAGGCGCTCGTCCAGGTTGGTGACCGAGCCCACGTTGTGCGGGAGGCTCTCGAAGTCGGCGCTGGCGGCACCGCCCTTGTAGTCGATGAACAAGAAGTTCAACCGCTCCGGCGGGTACTGGACGGCCAGCGCCAGGACCAGCGTCTGGAGGAGCTCGCTCTTGCCGGCGCCGCTGGTGCCGGCGACGAGGGCGTGCGGGCCCTGCTGGACCAGGTCGATGGTGAACGGCCCGTCGGGGCCGATGCCGATGGTGGCTTCCAGCCCGTACGGGCGCCGGGTCGCCCACCGGCCGGCCACGGCCTGCCCGGACGGCATGGGGAGCTGGAGGGCGTCGAGCAGCGGCACCACCCGGGGGATCCCGGTGGTGGAGGACGACGCGCTCACGTCCCGGACCGGGGCCAGCGAGCGGGCGATGGCGCCGGCCACCCCGACGGGCATGCCCTCGAGCTCGAACGTCTGGTCTTCCACCGTCGGGTCCGTGAAGCGCAGCTGCGACTCGCCGCTGACGGCGGCCACGCAGCCCACGATGGCCCGGCACTGGCGGGGGAGCTGGTGTTGCTCGTGGCCGATCCAGACCACCACGATGCCGGCGGGGCGGGCCACGTCGAGCAGCGCGGCCAGCCGGGCCCCGTCGGCTCGGGCGTCGTGGTGGAGAAGGAGCAGGACCCGGGGCCAGGCTCGGGCGCGCGCTTCCTGGCCGGCCCGGGCGTTGGCCACGGCCATGAGGCGCAGGAGCAGGTCGTCGGTGCCGGCCTCGTCCACCAGGTGCGGCCCTTCCAGCGGCGAGGTGGCCGAACGGGTGTGGGGCAGCCACTTGAGCCATGACCACGAGCCCTCGTCGGTGGCGGGAACGGCAGCGGCGATGACCAGGTCCTCGGGGCTGTGCAGCACGACCGCCTGGAGCAGCAGCGAGGTGGCCAGCGCTCGGGCCTGCTCGGGGTCGCCGTAGAGCCCCGTGATGCCCGCGTCGTCGAGGGACACGACCACGGGGACCAACGACAACGTCTTGTGGTGGGCCAGGCGCTGCTCGGCCGCTTCCCGCAGCTCGGGGTCGCCGCCGCTGCGGATGCTGGTGACGATCCGGGTCGGTTGGCGGCCGAGGCCGAGGCGGAGGTGGAGGAAGTCGGGGGTGCCCCGGTGCCGCTCCCACAGCCGGCCCAGCCGGCCGGCGGCGTGGCGGGCCAGCATGGGGACGTCGGGGGCGGCGGCCAAGCGCTCCTCGCGCTCTTCGGCCAGCGCCTGGTCGACCTCGCCGGCGCGGGCCTCGACCCGGGCCAGGAAGGTCTCTCGGTCCGTGGCGTAGGAGCGCTTCGAGTAACGACCCTCGGAGAAGTGGTTCGACACCATCATCAACGGGCTGAGTCCGGCGAAGATCAGGAACTCGATGCGGCGGGTCAAGGCCACGATGACGAGGGCGGCCACGAGCGGCACCAGGACGGCGATGAAGGAGAACCGCCGCTGACCGGGGCGCTCGGGCGGGGGATCGAGCTCGCCCAGGACCCGCTCGTGCACGATGGGCTGGCGGTACGGCCGGCGGTTGAAGGCGATCTGGCCCAGGCGGTCGCGGGTGCCGATGCTGTCGAGGCGAGCTGCCCGCAGCACCAGCTGGCTGCTCCCGGCGAAGATCGCCTCCTCGGGGGCCAGCGGGTGCGGTTCGCTCAGCGGGACGGTGCCGAGGAACGTGCCGTTGGTGGCCTCTGGGTTCGGGTGGATCACCACGGCCAGCGCCTTCGACACCTCGATGGTCAAGTGCTGGCGCGACATCGTGGGGTCGTCGACGACGACGTCGGCCTCCAGCGAACGACCCACCACATGGCGGCCCGGTCCGATGACCACCGTCCGGCCCGCCTCCGGGCCCGAGGTGATGTCGAACGACACCGACGCCGCACCCGAACCCCGCCGACCTCTGCCGTCGGGCGCCGGCCGGCGGGCGGCCGAGTCCTCGATGAGGCGGACCTCGTCACCGCTCACCAGCCCCGCTTCGAACACCGACATCTCGGGGTCGAGCGGGGTGGGCACCTGGTCGCGGACCACGGCCAGCAGCACGTCGGGTCCGGCTTCCCCGGTCCCCCGCCGGCGGGCGAACTCGGCCAAGGCCTCGCCCAGAAGCCCGACGGAGGTGAAGGGGTCGAGCTCCACGGCCACGTCGGCCCTCGACAGCCCGAACGACGTCGGCGAGCTGACGGTCAGGAGCAGCTCCATGCGCCCGCAACGATACCCACCCGGAGCGAGCGGGGGTCGGCCTCAGTGCACGGGCAGGAAGAACGTGTTGACCTGGCCGGCTCGCCCGCGGAGCAAGCGCTCGCCGTCGTACGCGTGAGGCGCATACCCCAGAGCGGCCAGGTAGGCGATCGTCTCCTTGGCCGGTGATTCCACGAGGAGGCTCGGGCGATGACGCTCCAAGGTCTTCCGCGCCCCCAGCAGGGCTCGGTGTTCGTAGCCCTGGATGTCGAGCTTCACGAACGCAGGAGCGAGATCGAGGTCGTCGAGTGGCACCGCCGTGCACTCGATGCGTTCCAGACGGAGCTTGGAACGGTCGAAGCGGTGGATGCGGCCCTCCAGCCAGTTCTGCGCCGAGGTCTCGTCGAGCGACGCCAGACCGTCGAAGACGTACCGGCGGTACACCGGCACGAAGAGTACGAACGTGCCTGCTTCGTCGCCCAAGCTCAGCGTTCGTATGGTGACCTCGGGCCGTGATCGAAACCGGCGCTCGAGCCGCCGGGCGAGGATGGGATTGGGTTCGAACGCGTGGATCGAAGCTGTCGGCGCCATGAGCCGAATGGCGTCGATGGACTGGCCACGATTGGCGCCGACGTCGAGATGCAGAGCGTTGGGGGGGAGCTCCAGCAACGGGAGCTCGAAAGTCCGAATCGAACGGCCGACGTAGTGCGTTGCGGACCCGCCGCTGTGCCGACGCCTTCAGATCAGGAACCCAGGGCAACGTCGTTTGCGCCGTGCGGATGGCCTTCCGCAGGCGCGCGTCCACTCCACCAGCATGTCAGAGACCATCCTCCGACGATCCTTTACACTGCGGCCCGGGAGAGGTGCGAGAGCGGCCGAATCGGACTCACTGCTAATGAGTTGACCTGGGAAACCGGGTCCGAGGGTTCAAATCCCTCCCTCTCCGCTCACGTCGTCACCTGGAGCACAGGATCAGCCCGGGTTCCGCCTTCCTGCTACGCCAGGCGGGTGAGCTCCACCGTCACCCCCAGGGCCTCGGCCGGGCCCCCCTGGAAGATGCCCTTGAGCGGGGAGACGTCGGAGTAGTCGCGGGCCCGCCCCACGGTGACGTGGCGCTCGCCGGTGGGGCCGCCGTTGGTGGGATCCAGGCCGTGCCAGTCGCCCGTCCACGCCTCCACCCAGGCGTGGCTCTGACCGGCGACGGTGGCCCCCACGCCGGCCTCGGGCGAGGGGTGCAGGTACCCCGAGGTGTAGCGGGCCGGGATCCCCATGGCCCGCTGCAGGGCGAGGGTGAGGTGGACGAAGTCCTGGCACACGCCGCTGCCCTGGTGCAGCGCCTCGGTGGCCGACGTGGACACGTTGGTGGTCCCCCGCTCGTAGCGGAGCTGGCCCCGCACCCAGTCGACGGCGGCCTGGCAGGCCTCGGCCGGAGAGCGGCCGGCGGCCAGCGACCGCGCCGCCTCGGCCACCTCCTGGGCGACGGTGACGAAGGCGGTGGGGCCGAGCAGCTCGGCGAAGCGGTCCCGCACCTCGGGGCGGGCCAACTCGTCCCAGCCGATGTCGGGGACCTCGTCGGGGGGCGACGTCTCCACCACCGAGCTGCCCGTGACGACCAGCTCGGTGTGCGGGACGTGGATGTCGAAGGCGTCCACGATGGTGCCCCAGTAGTCCCAGTAGCGGAAGACCTTGGCCGACGGGCTCACGGCGACGGTCGCTTCGATCACCAGCTGGCGCGGCGTGGTGAGGGGCGTGATGCGGGCCTCGTTGTAGGAGGCCACCACCTCGCCCCGGTAGTGGTAGCCGGTGTGGTGGCGGATCTCGATCCGCCAGCTCACGGGCGGACCATCCTTCGGATGCTCCCGCCGTGAGCCACGGCGCTGTGCTCGTTGGTGAGCACGCCCGAGGCCGTGCTCACGTCTCCCCCACGGCGGCGTGCGGGCCGACGCCCTCCAGGCTCCACTCAACGGCCGCCGTCTGGCGGAAGAAGCGCCGGCCCACGGCGTTGCCCGCCTCGGCGCAGGCGCTCTGGAGGCTCTGCAGGTGCGCGGGGAGCTCGGCGATCAGCTCACTGACGCGTCGGAACTCGAGGCCGGTGCGGGCCAGGCCCAAGATGCGCTGGGCCTCGTCCTCGGTGCCGGCCCGCCCGGCGCTGGGCGCCAGCTCGGACAGGCAGCGCTGGGCCACGCTGAGGGCGTGGAAGGCGGAGCGGGGGAAGAGGCGGTCGAGCAGCAGGAACTCCACCACGCGAGAGCCTTCGACGGCGCTGCGGTAGGTGCGCAGGAAGGCCTCGTAGGCCGAGCAGCAGCGCAGGGTGTTGACCCACTGCGGCGACTCCGAGGAGCCGGTGAAGGCGGCCAGCAGGAGCCGGGTGGTCATGTCCACCCGCTCCAGGCTCCGACCGAGCACCAGGAACCGCCATCCGTCGTCGCGGCTCATGGTGGAGTCGGCCAGCCCGGCCATGATGGCGGCTCGCTCCTTCACGAACCGCAAGAAGCCGTGGGGCCCCGGACCGGCGACGGGCGCCATCTGGGCGCCCAGCGCGTGGTAAGTGGCGTTGAGGCATTCCCACATCTCGGCGGAGATGGCGTCGCGAGCGCCCCGGGCGTTCTCGCGGGCGGCCGTCAACGATCCGGTGATGGAGCAGGTGTCGGAGGCGTCGAAGGCGAGGATGCGCAGGAGCTGGGCGGAGTCGAGGCCTTCGGCCGGGCACGGTGCGCCCATGATGTTGAGCAGCGTCCGACAGGCCGCCTCCTCCTCGGCCCAGGCGTCCTCCAGAACATGGTGCACGTGCACGTCGAGGATGCGGGCGGTGTCCTCGGCCCGCTCCACGTAGCGGCCGACCCAGTAGAGCGACTCGGCGATGCGGCTCAGCACGCCCCACCAGCTCCTCGACTCCGCCCGGCGGTCCCCTGCGGCTGTTGCTGTTGCTGCTGCGCCTGGGCCAGGGTGGGCCCGGGGTCGGGACGGGGACCCTGCGTGCGGGCGGCGGCGTCGACGGGAACCCGGCGCCGCGCCGGTTCGGGCGGGCGCGTGGCGGAGGCGGCCATGACCCAGGTGTCCTTCGAGCCTCCCCCCTGGCTCGAGTTGACGACCAGGCTGCCTTCGGGCAGGGCCACCCGGGTCAGGCCCCCGGGCGCCACCCACACCCGCTCGCCGTCGTTGATGGCGAAGGGCCGCAGGTCGACGTGGCGGGGCCGGAGCCGGTCACCCACCTGGGTGGGCGCGGTGGAGAGCTGCACGACCTCTTGGGCGATCCAGGCCCGCGGGTCGGCCAGCACCGCATCGCGCAACCGGGCCAGCTCCTCGTCGCCGGCCTGGGGGCCGATCACCAGCCCGTAGCCGCCGGATCCGTCCACCGGCTTGAACACGAGGCGGTCGAGGCGCTCGATGGAGTAGCGCAGCTGGTCGGGCTCGTCCAGGCGGTAGGTGCCCACGTTGGGGAGCACGGGCTCCTCGCCCAGGTAGTAGCCGATCATGGCCGGCACGTAGGTGTAGATGAGCTTGTCGTCGGCCACGCCGTTGCCCACGGCGTTGGCGATGGCCACGTTGCCGGCCCTCGCCGCGTTGACGATCCCGGGGCAACCGAGGATCGACTCGGCGCGGCCCTGGAGGGGGTCGAGGAAGTCGTCGTCGACGCGGCGGTACACGACGTCGACGCGGTGCTCTCCCTCCGTGCTGCGCATGTACACGACGTTGCCGCGACAGACCAGGTCCCGCCCCTCCACCAGCTCGACGCCCATCTGGCTGGCCAGGAAGGTGTGCTCGAAGTAGGCCGAGTTGTAGATCCCCGGTGTGAGGACGACCACCGTGGGATCGGCGACGCCGTCCGGGGCGGCGGCCCGGAGCGCCTCCAGCAGACGAGCCGGGAAGCTGTCCACGGGGCGGACCCGGTGGCTGGCGAACAGCTCGGGGAACAACCGGGCCATGGTGCGGCGGTTCTCGATGACGTAGGAGATGCCCGACGGGGTGCGCAGGTTGTCCTCGAGCACGTAGAAGCGCCCGTCCGCCCCCCGCACCAGGTCCACGCCGGCCACGTGCACCCGCACCCCGTTCGGGGGGTCGACGCAGATGGCCGGGCGGTGGAAGTGGGTGGAGCTGGTGACCAGCCGGCGGGGGACGACGCGGTCGCGCAGGATCTCCTCTCTGCCGTACACGTCGGCCAGGAAGGCCTCGAGGGCTCGGACCCGTTGCGCCACGCCCTCTTCGATCTGTGACCACTCGGCGGCCGAGAGGACCCGGGGCACAAGGTCGAGGGGGAAGGGCCGCTCGTCGCCGGAGAGGGAGAAGGTGATGCCCTGGTCGCGAAAGCTGCGGTCGCGGGCCACGCAGCGCCGGTGGAAGTCGTCGCCGGAGAGGGCCTGGAGGGCGTCGTGGAGGGCGGCGTAGGGGGCGCGAGGCGGGCCCGAGGGCTCGAACATCTCGTCCCAGCCGGACGTGGCCCCGTAGTCGTCGAGGAGGTCGCCCACCGCCTGCATGGTACGCGTCGGGTGTTTCCGAGGTGTTTCCTCCCCGCCGCGTCCGCGTCAAACGCGGGGACCGGACCCAGCGTTCACGCGATCGTGACAAGGGGTCGACCTCCCGTTCACGGAGGCTTGGGACCATCACGACTACGGTCGAGAGCGGCCGGGTGCGCGAGGGTGGCGCGAGGAGGCAGACGATGCGGATCGGCGTGGGCTGCGAGTTCCACTACGACTCGCCCGGACCCACCCCGTCGATCTGGCAGGTCCGGCCTCGTCCGGACGGGCCTCATCGCCTCGTCTCCGAATCGTGGGAGACATCCCCCTCGCTGGCCTCCACCTCCTACCTCGATGCCTACGGCAACCTCTGCGACCGCCTCACCCTCCCGGAAGGGCCCACCGTGCTGCGCTACGACGCCAGCGTCGAGGTCTCCGATCGCCTCGACGAGGCCGGCGAGGGGGCGCGCCAGGTTCCCGTGGAGGCGCTGCCCGACGAGGCGCTGGTGTTCCTGCTGCCGAGCCGGTTCTGCTTGTCGGACGTGCTCTACGACACGGCGTGGGAGCTGTTCGGCGGCACCGACCCGGGCTGGTCGCGGGTGGTGGCCGTGGCCGACTGGGTCCACGACAACGTGCGCTACGAGGCGGGGAGCAGCACGCCGCTCACCACCGCCGCCGACGTCTACGAGAAGCGTGCGGGGGTGTGCCGGGACTTCGCCCAGCTGGGCGTGACGTTCTGCCGCAGCCTCAACGTGCCGGCCCGCTACGTCTTCGGCTACCTGCCCGACATCGGGGTCGACCCGCCCGACGAGCCCATGGACTTCTGCGCCTGGTTCGAGGCGTTCCTGGGCGACCGGTGGTGGACCTTCGATCCTCGCAACAACGTCCCGAGGGTGGGGCGAGTGGTCATCGGGCGGGGTCGAGACGCCCTCGACGTGGCCATGGTCACCACCTACGGCGGAGCAGCGCTGGAGAAGATGACTGTGTGGGCCGACGAGAGGGGAGGGGCGTCATGAGCGCCGGCTGCGTACCGAGCGAGGTGTCCGGCGTGTTGGGCCTGGAGGACGTGGGCATCGCCGCCCTCGACCTCGTCGACCCCAAGGCGTTGGACTGGACCACCGTGGCTCGCACCGCCTACCTGCTCCACCAGCGTCTGCGCTACGAGTACCCGACGTCGATCCGGGACCTGGCCCACCGGCTGATGGTGATCCCACCGAAGTGGCACGGGAACCAGCGCCGGGTGCTGCATCGCCTCGATGTGTCGGGCGCGCCGGCGCACAGGACCGACCGCGTCGACGGCTTCGGCAACCACGTCGTCGACGTCCGCGCCGCTCGGGTGGCGAAGGCCGTCGAGTTCGAAGCCTGGGTGGTCGTCGAGCGGAGCACGGGAGCGGGCGCCACCCTCCTACCCGGGTCGGCCCTGGGGGACCGCCGCCTTCTCGACCCCTCCCCGCTCACCGCCCCCGACCCGGAGCTGCGCCGCGTCGCCGCCTCGCTGGCCCGGGGTGGCACCGCTGGCCTCGAGCTGGCCCTGGCCATCAACGAGTGGGTCCACGGGGCGATGCGCTACCGCCATGGCTTCACCGACGTGCGGACCACCGCGGCCGCCGCCTTGGCCACTGGCCGGGGCGTGTGCCAGGACTACGCCCATGTGATGCTGGCCCTCTGCCGGCTGTGCGGGCTGCCCGCTCGCTACGTCTCCGGCCACATGTTGGGCGAGGGAGGCACGCACGCTTGGGTGGAGGTCGTGGTACCGGCGTCCGGGCGGCCCGGCCTGGCCGAGGCCGTCGCCCTCGACCCCACCCACGGCAGGCTGGCCGGCCTGACCTATCTCACCGTCGCCGTCGGGCGGGACTACACCGACGTGGCTCCCACCTCCGGCAGCTTCCGAGCCTCCTGCTCCGGGCGGCTCTCGGCCCACAAGCAGGTGGGCGTCACCGGCGTCGAGTTCGCTCTGGCCTCGTAGCTGGTGGTGACGGTTGTGTCGTCTCCCGCGACGGTGGGTAGAACGCCTGCCATGAGCGAATCCACTAACACCCCTGGCCAGACCGACTCCGGCACCGGGGATACCGCAACGGGGGAGCCTGCCGAGAAGATGGGAGGCAGCGTCCCCGAGGGCGAGAGCGCGACCTCCAAGGACGATTTCACCGAAGGCGAGCGCACCGGCCCCGGGTAAGGCTTTTGGCGACGCCAGGATGGGCTCCCTGGCCCTCGTGGCGTTTGCCACACAACCGTGAGCAGCCGGGGCACCGGCGGCGGGTGCCACCGCCCCGCCCGGGCCTCGTGCCCCCCGGGTCCCCTGGCCCTCCCCCCCCACGGCCGGCATGCCGTACGCCAGGGCGTGCCCTTGGCCACCTTTCGTGTGGTGCTGATTGCCGGACCGCCTGACCGCCCGCTCTAGTAGCGGTCCAGCGCGACAAGCGCTTCTGATCTCCGCCGCCACGAGACGGCCAGCGCGTCGTCCTCGCGCTCGGCCCGTTCCCGGCCAAGCGCTGTTGCATCTTCACGCCCCACCCTGTTCTTGCCTGGCCAGCGGTGCTCGCAGCTATCGGCCCCAGGGGCCATCAGGTCGCCGTCTAGGATGATGCTCTTGCGCGGCTTCCTGGGCATGGGAGGTCTCTTGTGCAGAGTCTCCGGATCAGCGCGCTGACCAAGTGATGCGCTCGTAGCTCAACGGATAGAGCATCTGACTACGGATCAGAAGGTTGGGGGTTCGAATCCCTCCGAGCGCGCAAGAAGCCGCTGGTCACAGGGGTGGCCTCCTCGCCCGACCGGCGGCGAGCGTCCCGCTTGCTAACGGTTGCTAACGACTGATCCGGCCAGATCGCCGACTTCCGGTGTCCATCCTCCTTCTCGATGCGGCGTAGAGCACGGGAGGGACTGGAGTGCGAGGCAGCATCCGCAAGCGGGGCCGGACGTGGACGTACGTCCTCGACCTCGGACAGGACACGGGCGGCCGCCGGCGCCAGAAGTGGGTGGGAGGGTTCGCCACCAAGCGCCAAGCCGAGTCCGCCCTCACCGAGGTGCTCGAGCGAGTGCGCACCGGCGGCTACCGCGACGCCGGGCGCACCACCGTGGCCGAGTACCTGGAGCAGTGGCTGACGGGTCATGCGCCAGCCGTGCGGCTCACCACGGCCAAGTCGTACGCCAACACTTTGCGCCACCACGTCATTCCGAGGATCGGCCACCTCAGGCTGACTGCTCTCGAGCCGAGGCACGTCAGCACTCTCATTGCCGACCTCCTGGCGACGGGACGGATGCTGGGCGAGGGCGGCCTATCGCCGCGCTCGGTCCAGTACGCCCACAAGATCCTCAGTCATGCCCTGAGCGACGCGGTGAAGTGGGGCTTGCTGTCGCGCAACCCCGCTGCGCTTGTCGACTCGCCGCGGGTGCCCCGCAAGGAGATGCAGGTGTGGACGCCGGAGCAGGTGCGCGCCTTCCTCGGCCTGGTCAATGGCGACCGGCTCTTCGCCATGTGGGTGCTCTTCGTGTCTACAGGCATGCGCAGGGGTGAGGTGCTGGGGCTCCGATGGGCCGACATCGACTTTGATCGAGGCCGCCTTGCCGTCCGGCAGAACCTGGTTGAGGTCGAGTACGAGCTGGTGATGTCCGAGCCCAAGACGGCCAAGAGCCGCCGGGTCGTGAGTCTCGACCCCTACACCGTCAATGTCCTGGCTGGACATCGACAGGCCCAGCTGACGGAATGTCGGGCTCTTGGTGTCGTCTCTGACGAGCGCTGGGCCCAGTTGGTCTTCACCCAGCCGGACGGCCGGCCGTGCCAACCCCAGAACGTGAGCCAGGCGTTCGAGAACATCGTCCGCAGATCCGGGCTTCCCCAGATCCGACTGCACGACCTCCGCCACACCGCGGCCACCGTCGCTCTAAACGTAGGCATCCACCCCAAGGTCGTCTCCGAGCGGCTGGGACACGCCAACATCGGCATCACCCTGGACACCTACTCGCACGTGGTGCAGGGACTACAGGACGCGGCGGCCGTGGAACTCGGGAGGGCCATCTTCAAGGAAGAGCCGGCAAGCAGTGTCGTGGTGCCGCTGTCATCCCATGGCGGCAGCACCGGCTGATCCACCACGCCCAGGGCGTAAGCGACACAAACGCCGGCTTGGGGTGTCCGCCGTAGCAGAAATGAGGCGTAGAGGGTGCAAGCGCGGCTCACCCAAGCCGGCCTGCCGTGCACCTGTGCCACCACGGGGTGCGGCTGATGCAGAGGAGGACGGTATGGACGGTGACCGGATGACCCTGACGGTGGAGGAGGCGGCCGGCGTGCTCGGCATCTCGCGGGGCCTGGCCTACGAGTTGGTGTCGCGGGGCGAGTTGCCGCACATCCGACTCGGACGGCGCATCGTCGTGCCCCGGCGAGCTCTCGAGGGCCTGCTGTCGGTGGCGTCGACGTCGGAGGGGCAGACGTGCCATGGGGGTTCGAGTTGGCAGACGCCGTCGGGAGCCGGTAGCGACCATGCGATTGTGTGGGCGGACCTGCCCGTAGCCAACACCTGAGGAGCGGGGCGAAAGCGCCCCCGAGTCCAGCACCTCTGGGCGCCCGGTACCAACGAGGGCGCAGTCACCCTCGGGCCTCGACCATCTCGCGCCCCTCCCCGACGCGCCGTCACGGGTGCCGCTCCCTACGCGCCGTTATGTCCGTCTGTCAGGAGAAAGGCGGCCGGGATATCGAGCGGCTGATATGTAGCGTCCTTGACCGGCACTTTCGCTACGCCGCGGGGTGCAGGCCGCCGCACCTTCTGGGACGCGCGTTCGGGGACACCCGGCTCCCGTTGGAGCG
>JALYHF010000300.1 GCA_030776745.1 Actinomycetota bacterium
TGCCTGGTGCCCGGCTGGCGGGCCAGCAGGCGCCGGCTGATCCGGCGCGCCCTCCGCCCTCCGGTCGCCCGCCCCGCCGCGGCGACGATGGCTAGGCCGAGCGACCGCCCCGATGGCGGCCCCGAAGGGCCCGCTTCTGCTCGATGAAGTCGACCAGGACGTAGTCGCCCAGGGTGTCGGGCGTGGTGAAGAAGGCGCGTCCGCGGTTGAGTCGGGTGAGCTTCTCGACGAAGGTCTTGAGGTAGGTGGTGGCGTCCAGCATGAAGGTGTTGATGCGGATGCCCTCCTTGGTGCAGCGCACCACCTCGGAAAGCGTCGCCTCCACCGTCTCGGGCACGGGCGGGTAGTTGAAGAACACCTCTCCGTTGGGGCGGATGTGGGCGGTGGGCTCGCCGTCGGTGATCATGATGATCTGCCTGGTGCCCGGCTGGCGGGCCAGCAGGCGCCGGCTGAGCACGAAGGCGTGCTGCATGTTGGTGCCGTAGACGAAGTCCCACGACACCTCGGGCAGGCACTGGGGCTCGAGCTGGCGCGCCACCTCGCTGAACCCCACCAGGCCGAGGTAGTCACGGGGGAACTGCGTGGAGATCAGGGAGTGCAGCGCCATGGCCACCTTCTTGGCGGCCAGGAAGTTGTCCCGCATGGGCATGGAGAGCGACAGGTCCAGCATCACCACCGTGGAGGTTCGCGTGAGCGTCTCCGTGCGTTCGACCTCGAAGTCCCGATGGGACAGCGGCACCGGAGTGCCGCCGCCGGTGCGCTGCAGGGCGTTGCGCACCGTGCGCTCGATGTGGAGGTGGAACGGGTCGCCGAACTCGTAGGGCTTGGTGGCGTAGGCCCGCTCGTGGCCGGTGCCGACGGGGTCCACGGCGTGGTGGCCGAGGCGGTCCTTGGCCAGCTTGGAGAACAGGTCGGAGAGGGCGTTGCGGCCGATGTGGCGCAGGCCCTTCGGCGTGAGCTCCAGGCGGCCCTCGCGCTTCTCGACCAGGCCGGCCTCCTCCAACACCTTGGAGAGCTGGGCCAACCGCTCGAGGGAACGGGCGGCGTCGTCGCCGAGCAGCTCGCGGGCCTTGTCGATGTCGACGTCGGCCAGGGCGCCGGGGTTGACGTTCGATCGCAGGAGGTTCTCGAGCTGGTCGATGTCGCCGAGGCGCTCCATGAGCCCGGTCGCCTCGGCCAAGCCGAGCGGGTCCTGGCCTCTGAACTGGTAGCGGCGGTCCCAGCCGGCGGCGGGGACCGCCTTGCGCAGGTTGTGGCCCAGCCGGTCCACCTGCCAGCGCAGGTCCATGTCCGAGAGCAACTGGTCGGCCAGTCCCTCCAGCTGGGCGCGCTGCTCGGGGGTCATCGAGCTCAGCAGGGCTTGCACGGCGGCCATGCGCTCGGCCATCTGCTCGAGGAGCTCCTCGAGCGACCGAGGGTGGCCCGGGAAGAGGTCCCCGTACTGCTGCATGAAGCGCTCGAAGGCGGCGTCGGTGTCCTGGCCCGCCTCCCGCATCTCCAGCAGGCCGTTCAACTCGTTGAGCATGTCCTTGGTGCGCTGGAGCTGCTCGGGCCCGGTGTGGGCCATGGCCCCCGCCATCTGGTCGAAGAAGCTCCGTAGGAGCTGCTGGCGGAGCCGGTCCACCAGCGCATCGAAGCGCTGGCGGGCCTCGCTGGAGGTGAACTCGTAGTCCTGGAGGACTCGCACCTGGCCGGCCAGGTCGGGGGGCAGCAGGTCCAGCTGCAGGCGCCGCTCGGCCGCCACCTCCTGGGCGATCTCCTGGCGGCGCCTGTCGTCCGACCGCCCCGCCTGCTCGGCCATGGCGTCGATGCCCGCCCGCTCGGTGTCGACGACGTGGCGCAGCTCCTGGGCGACGTCGTCGTACACGCCACCGAGGTCGTAGCGCGCCAACTCCTCCCGCCGGCGCCTCCGGAGCTTCTCGAGCAGGTCCCTCAGGCCGGCCACGCGCTCGCCCCGGGCGTCCTCGAACCCGGACTGCAGCATGCGGCGCAGGGCGGCGTTGAGCTCGCCGTGGTAGAGCAGGTCGTCGGTGATCTCGGCCAGCACCTCGTCGGCGTCGAGCTCGAAGCCGACCTGCGTGCCGTCCCAGCGCGAGTACCCGAACCGACGCGGCACCGGCTCGGCCCTACCGCCCGCGGTAGGTGGCCCGCCCGGGGACGGACTCCTTGTTGAGCCGCTTGGACAGGTGCAGGCCCTCGAGCACGAACTCGGTGGCGCTGGCCACGGCCGCGGGCGTCTCGCTCTGCGCCAGCTCCATCACGGGCCCCCGGAGCACGGGCAACGACGCCAGGGTCTCGGCGTAGGCCGACGAAGGCAGGTCGTCGCCGGTGTGGACCACCGTGTCGTCGTCGTTGAAGGCCATGACCACGTCGGCGAACCGGGAGATGGCGAAGCGCTGCTTGAACACCTTGAGCACGGCCGCCTGGACCAGGCGCGCCACGATGGCCTCGTCCCGCCCCTCCTCCAGCGTCTCGATCTCGACCTTGCCCGCGGTCGACGACGCCAGCGCCTCCAGGTCGCTCACCCGGGGCACGGCGTCCTTCTCGCCGAGGCGAAGCGCCCGCCGGGCGGCGTTGGCCACCAACGTCTCGAAGTTGGTGATGGTGAGCCGCACCGAGACGCCCGAACGCTGGTTGATGTGGGTGCTGGCCCGGGCCAGGTGGCTGAGGGTGCCCACGATCTCGCGCATGAACGCGGGCACCTGGACGCGCAGCCCGAGGGCGGCCAGTGCCGTGGCCTCCTGGGCCACCACGTCGAGCTCGGTCTGGACGTCGAGTGGGTAGTGGGTGCGGATCTGGGCCCCGAAGCGATCCTTGAGAGGGGTGATGATCCGGCCCCGGTTGGTGTAGTCCTCGGGGTTGGCCGAGGCGACGAGCATCACGTCGAGCGGCAGGCGGATCTTGTAGCCCCGCACCTGCACGTCTCGCTCCTCGAGAACGTTGAGGAGCCCTACCTGGATGCGCTCGGCCAGGTCGGGCAGCTCGTTGATGGCGAAGATGCCCCGGTTGGTGCGGGGGACCAGGCCGTAGTGCAGGGTGAGCTCGTCCGAGAGGTACCGGCCCTCGGCCACCCGGATGGGGTCGACCTCGCCGATCAGGTCGGCGATGGAGGTGTCCGGGGTGGCCAGCTTCTCGCCGAAGCGCTGATGGCGGTGGACCCACTCCACCGGTGTGTCGTCGCCCTTCTCGGCCACCAGGTCGCGGGCGTGCCGGGACACGGGATGGCAGGGATCGTCGTTGATCTCCGACCCCGCCACCACCGGGACCCACTCGTCGAGGAGGCCGGTGAGGGAACGGATGAGGCGGGTCTTGGCCTGGCCCCGCTCCCCCAGGAAGATGATGTCGTGCCCCGCCAGCAGGGCGTTCTCGAGCTGCGGGAGCACCGTGTCGTCGAACCCGAGCACGCCGTCGACCATCGGCCGGCCCTCGGCGATGCGGGCGGCGGCGTTGCGCCGCACCTCCTCCTTCACCGGCACCGACTCCCAGCCCGCTTCCCGGAGCTGGCCCAGAGTCGCCGGTCGAGACGCCACGGCGCCAGCCTACGCTGGTCCGATGAGAGCGTTCGTCTCCGCCGCGGTGACGGCCGCCGTCCTGGCCGGCTGCTCCACCGCTCGCCGCGATGCGCCCTCCGCCTCGCCGCCCACCCCGCCCGAGACCGAGGTCCAGGTCGTCCTCCGGGCCGGCCAGACCCAGGTGACGGGCACCGTCACCGCCCTCACCGCCGGTGGCGCCGTGGCCCCACCCGTCCCGGCGCCGTTCACCATCACCGTTCCCGTCCGGGGCGAGGGAGGCGCCAGGATCACCGGGGCCCTCGTCTCCGGCGGGCGCGTCACCGTCGTGTGGGACGGTGGACGGCCTCTGCCGGTCACCGGCAACGGGGCTCTCGACATCGGCCCGGCGCGGGTGGAGGTGACGCCGGCCGCCATCCGCTGGCTGCTCGACGGCCAGCCCCGGGTGCTCACGTCCGGGCGCTACCGGCTGGGCGCCACCGTGGCCGTCGGGGGGCGGGGCCTGGCCACCCCGACCGACGGCGCCGTCTTCGATGCCGACGGGCGCACGGCGCTGGTGACGCACGGCGGGGCCCGCATCGAGCTACCGCCGGGGGACCTCCGGCTCGAAGGCCCGGGCACCGTGGAGGTCGAGGGCCGTCTCCACCTGCGTACGGCCGCGGGCACCAAGCAGTCCGGTTCCGCTCGCTTCGGCGAGGGATCGTTCCTGGTGAAGCTGGTGCCCGGCCCCGGCGGCTACCGCATCGACGGACTCTTCCAGGGCCCCTCGACGCGGTAGCCGGCCACTTAGGGAGCGCCGCAGAACTACTTGCATCATTCCGCAACTCTCACCTGCGGGTTCCTCACTGTTTCGTGCAAGTAGTTCTGCGGCGCACCCTTAGGA
>JALYHF010000301.1 GCA_030776745.1 Actinomycetota bacterium
ATCAAGGCCGCCACCGAGGCGCTGGTGTCGGCCAGCCAGGGCTTCGCCCAGCGCCTCTACGAGCAGGCCGCCGACGAGCAGGCGGCGGCCCAGGACCCGGGCCCGGCCGGTGGCCCGGGCGACGACGAGGTGGTCGACGCCGAGATCGTGGACGAGCGGCGGTCGGCGTGAGGAAGATCGGGTAGACGGAGATGACCGTTCAGACCGAGTGGCTGGAGAAGGACTACTACAAGGTCCTCGGCGTCTCGGAGGACGCCGACGAGAAGGAGGTCACGCGCGCCTACCGCAAGCTGGCCCGCCAGCTGCACCCGGACGCCAACCCCAACAACCCCGAAGCCGAGGAGCGCTTCAAGGAGGTCTCCGCCGCCTACGACGTCGTCGGGGATCCCGACAAGCGCAAGGAGTACGACGAGATCCGCCGTCTCGGGCCCATGGCCGGCGGCTTCGGCCCGCCGGCCGGTGGGCCGGCGCCCGCGGGCTTCAGCTTCCACGTGGACGACCTGGGCGACCTGGGCGGGCTGGGCGGGTTGTTCGGCGACCTGTTCGGCGGGAGCACCCCGAGGGGCGCCACCCGGCGCGGGGGTCGCCGCGGCACCGACCTGGAGACCGAGCTGCACCTCTCCTTCGAGGACGCGGCACGAGGAGTCACCACCGCCGTCAACCTCACCAGCGACGCTCCCTGTGGCACCTGCCATGGCGGCGGCGCCCGGCCCGGCACGCAGCCCACGACGTGCCCGAACTGCGACGGCCGAGGGGTGGTGGCGGACAACCAGGGCCTGTTCTCGTTCAGCCAACCGTGCCGGCGCTGCCGCGGGCGAGGCGTGGTCATCGAGCACCCCTGCCCGACCTGCGGTGGCAGCGGCACCGAGCGGCGCCCGCGCCAGGTCAAGGTCCGGATCCCGGCCGGGGTGGACGACGGCCAGCGCATCCGGCTGAAGGGCCGCGGAGAGCCCGGGCGCGACGGCGGGCCCGCGGGCGACCTCTACGTGGTCGTGCGGGTGGCTCCCCACCGCCTGTTCGGCCGTCAGGGGAGGGACCTCACCCTCACCGTGCCCATCACCTTCGCCGAGGCGGCGCTGGGCGCCGACATCACCGTCCCCACCCTCGAAGGACAGCCCGTCACCCTGCGGGTCCCCGCCGGAACCAGCTCCGGGCGCACCTTCCGGGTGCGGGGTCGGGGGGTCCCCTCACCAGGGGGCGTGGGCGACCTGCTCGTGACGGTGGAGGTGGCCGTGCCCAAGAACCTCTCGGCGGCCGAGCGGGAGGCCGTGCAGGCCCTCGCCGCCGCCGGTACCGCCTCCCCGAGGGCCCATCTCGGGGTATGAGACGAACCACCAGCCTCTGAACGGAGACCACGAACCCATGGCAACCGCTTTCGATCCCAACCGCTGGACGAGGAAGACCCACGAGGCCTTGGAGGCCGCCATCCAGGCCGCCCGGTCGAGGAGCAACCCGGAGGTGACCCCCGACCACGTCCTCTCGGCGCTCCTGGGTCAGCAGGACGGCGTGGTGCTGCCCATCCTCGAGAAGGTCGGGGTGGCTCCCCTGGCCCTGCGCAACCGGGTCGACGAAGCGCTGTCCCGGCTTCCGCGGGCCTACGGCGGCGAGGCCCAGTTCGGCCGCGAGCTGCGCCAGGCGCTGGAGGACGCCGACCAGGCCCGAGGCGAGCTGCACGACGAGTACCTCTCCACCGAGCACCTCCTGCTGGCCCTGGCCTCACGGGTGGGAGTGGGGCGCGAGGAGCTGCTCCAAGCTCTGCGGGAGGTACGGGGCAGCCACCGCGTGACCTCGCAGGACCCCGAGGGGACCTACCAGGCCCTCGAGAAGTACGGCCGCGACCTCACCGAGGCCGCCCGGGCCGGCAAGCTGGACCCCGTCATCGGGCGCGACGAGGAGATCCGCCGGGTCATCCAGGTTCTGTCCCGGCGCACCAAGAACAACCCCGTGCTCATCGGCGAGCCGGGCGTGGGCAAGACGGCCATCGTCGAGGGGCTGGCTCGCCGGATCGTGGAGGGCGACGTGCCCGAGAGCCTCAAGAACAAGCGGCTCGTCGCCCTCGACCTGTCGTCCATGGTGGCGGGTGCCAAGTACCGGGGCGAGTTCGAGGAGCGGCTCAAGGCCGTGCTCAAGGAGATCACGGACTCCGAGGGCGAGGTGGTCACCTTCATCGACGAGCTGCACACGGTGGTCGGGGCCGGGGCGGCCGAGGGGGCCATGGACGCCGGCAACATGATCAAGCCCATGTTGGCCCGCGGGGAGCTGCGCATGATCGGCGCCACCACCCTCGACGAGTTCCGCAAGCACATCGAGCGCGACCCTGCCCTCGAGCGGCGCTTCCAGCAGGTCTACGTCGGCCCGCCCAGCGTGGAGGACACCATCGCCATCCTGCGGGGGCTCAAGGAGCGCTACGAGGTCCACCACGGCGTGCGCATTCAGGACGCCGCCCTGGTCGCGGCGGCGGTGCTGTCCGATCGCTACGTCACCGGTCGGTTCCTGCCCGACAAGGCCATCGACCTGGTGGACGAGGCTGCCAGTCGGCTGCGCATCGAGATCGACTCGATGCCCACCGAGATCGACGTGGTGGAACGGCGCATGCGCCAGCTCGAGATCGAGCGCGTGGCCCTGGCCAAGGAGAGCGACGAGGCCTCCCGCGAGCGCCTGGAGCGCCTGGACGAGGAGCTGGCCAACCTGGCCGAGCGGGCCGACGCCATGAAGGCGCACTGGCAGGGCGAGAAGGAGGCCATCGGCACCATTCAGTCCCTCAAGGAGGAGCTCGAGGCCCGCCGGCTCGAGGCCGAGCGTCACGAGCGCGAGGGCGACCTGGCCAAGGCGGCCCAGATCCGCTACGGCGAGATCCCCGAGCTGGAGCGGCGTGTGGCCGAGGCCACCAAGCGTCTCGACGAGCTGCAGTCCACCGAGAAGATGCTGAAGGAGGAGGTCGACGAGGAGGACGTGGCCGAGGTCGTGAGCAAGTGGACGGGCGTGCCCGTCAGCCGGCTCATGGAGGGCGAGGTGGCCAAGCTGGTGCGCATGGAGGAGGTCCTCCAGCAGCGCGTGGTGGGCCAGGACGACGCCGTGCACTCGGTGGCCAGCGCCATTCGGCGCAGCCGGGCCGGCCTGTCGGACCCGAACCGGCCCATCGGCTCGTTCCTCTTCCTCGGTCCCACCGGCGTGGGCAAGACCGAGCTGGCCCGGGCCCTGGCCGAGTTCCTCTTCGACGACGAGCGGGCCATGGTCCGCATCGACATGGGCGAGTACCAGGAGAAGCACACGGTCTCCCGCCTCATCGGCGCCCCACCCGGCTACGTGGGCTACGACGAGGGCGGCCAGCTCACCGAGGCGGTGCGGCGCCGGCCCTACGCCGTGGTGCTGCTCGACGAGATCGAGAAGGCGCACTCCGACGTGTTCAACGTGCTGCTCCAGG
>JALYHF010000302.1 GCA_030776745.1 Actinomycetota bacterium
GTTTCCCCTCGGTCCCTCGCCCGCAGCTCCTCGATCCAGGCCCAGGCCCGGTCGACCTCCACGGCCAGGTCGTCCAGCGAGCCGTCGTTGGCGATGACGTGGTCGGCGATGGCCAGGCGGTCGGCGCGCCGCACCTGGGCGGCCAGGCGGCGCCGGGCGGCGGCCTCGCTCATGCCCCGGTGCTCGACCAGGCGGGCGACGGCGACCTCCTCGGGGCAGTCGACCACCAGTACCCCGGCCACCGGGTACCGACCGCTCTCGGCCAGGAGGGGGATGACCAGCACGACCACCGCGTCGCCCGACGACTGCTCGGCCAGCCGCTCGGCGATCAGCGCCTTCACCGGAGGGTGGGTCAGGGCGTTCAGGTCCTCCAGCGCGGCCCGGTCGGAGAACACGATCTCGGCCAGCGCGGGACGGTCGAGGGTGCCGTCGTCCCGCACCACCGACGAGCCGAATCGCTCCACCACCCCCTGGTAGGCCGCTCCGCCCGGCTCCACGACCTGCCGGGCCAGCACGTCGGCGTCGACGATCACCGCGCCGCGGGCGGCCAGCAGGGCCGAGACGGCGGACTTCCCGGAGCCGATGCCTCCCGTCAGGCCGACCACGAGCATGTCCGGGCGACCGTACCATCGGCCGCGAGCGGCCCCGAGGCCGCTCCGGCCCTAGCCTTCGTCCACCGACTCCCAGAGGCACAGACTGGCCAGGAACTCCCGGACCAGGGCGGGCCAACGGCGGGTCCCGGTCAGGTCGCCGGCCACGTGCAGCTCGCTCAGGACCATGAGGTCGGCCAGCTGCTCGGCCGTGGACAGGGGATGCCCGGGGTCGCCGTCCCACGCCAGGATCAGGGTGGGGACGACCACCGACCGCACTTCCTCACGGCTGGGCAGGTCCGACGACGCCGCCCCCCGCAGGATGGCCGGGACCGCCTTCTCGTCCATCATCCGGACCTGGCGAAGCGACAGCTCCTGGGCCTGGGGTAGCTCCTCGGCCAGGATCCGAGGCTGGGGCTGGCTCCGGAGGGCTCGCACATAGGCCGGAAGGCCCCGCCGCTCGACCACCTTGGCCGCCGCCTGGTGGGCTTCTCGCTCCCGCCGCCGGTCCTCCCAGGCGGGAGGGGGCAGGGCCAATACCAGAGCCTGGACTCGGCGGGGCGCCCGCAAGGCGGCGAACAGGGCGGTGACCGCGCCCATGCCCGTCCCTCCGGCGACGAAGGGACCTGCGGGAGCCGCCCACAGCATCTCGTCGACCAGGGCCGACCACCGGTACGCCCGCTCCTCGTACTGCACGTCGGCCATTCCGTGGCCGCGGGCGTCATAGCGCACCACTCGGGCCACGTCGGCCGCCTCCGACCAGTCGAACAAGCCCAGTTCGCCCTCATGGGCAACGGAGCTGTTCAGGGCGTGGGCCCACACGAAAGAGCAGCGGCTCATGACATTCGAAGCCTCGGGTCGACTGCGCGGTGCTGGATCCTCTTCTCTAGACCGTGCCACCCGCACAGGCAATAACGGTTCCGCACACCTATATGATCCTCGCGCCCACTCCCCGTGTCAGCCGACTGCTGACAGCTCTCTGCTCAAGCCCGGCGTCGTGGTTGTCGATACCGCAGCCACCCGGGTGGCGACCGACCGTCTGGAGACGCTGCGCAGTCTCCCGTTCGCCGAGCTCGACGCCCCGGCCGGGCAGACCACCCAAGATCACCCCAGACGGCAGGGAGTTCAGGATCGACACCACGGTGACCGGGATCGACGCCGCCACCGGCGCCACTCCGGTGGCGCCGGCGATCGGCACCGCCAGACAGATCACCGCCACGGTGAGCTGGCCGCCCCCCGCGTTCTCCCGCCAGATCTCGTGGGCCCCTCCGCCACCGCACAGGCCATCGGCACGGTCACGATGGCCTCCGACACGTCAACTCAGAAGAGCGGCCATTCTCCGGGGCGTCTATCCCTCGCTCGCCTTCAAGACGCCGGATCACCTGGCCGGCCTCACCGGCGGGCACGGCTTTGGAAAACACCCAGCCCTGGACTTGGGACACGCCCGCCGAGCGCAGCCAGGCGAGCTGGCCGGAAGTCTCCACCCCCTCGGCCACAACCATCATCGAGTAGTCCTGGGCCAGACGGATGAGGCAGTTGGCCCCCCGCCGATCAGGATTCTGGATGAGCTTCTGGTCGATCTTGATGGTGTCGACGTAGCTCGCAAAAGACATGAACCGATTGACGTTGGCCAACCCATCGCCGAAGTCGTCGAGCGCAACGTGGGAGCCGGCCGCCTGCAGGACCCGGAGGTTCTCGTACACCGCAGGCTCGGCACGAAGGAGTGTGCCCTCCAGCACTTCGTAGGTGAACTGGTGCGGGTTGGCGCCGTGGTCCACGATCCGGTCCAGGGTCCGCTGTGCCCAGCCAGGCTCTGTCATCCGCTCGGGCATGGTGTTGAGACTGACCCTTACGTGCGGCCATCGGTTGGCGAAGAGGCAGGCGCTCGTACACAGCTGCTCGTTGAACAGCTCGGCCAAGGCGGGGTCGGCCTCGATGACGTCCAGCCACGGACCTGGCCCGTCAATCCCGCCCACTTTTCGCCACCGGGCCAGTGCCTCGAAGGCCGTGACCGCGCCTTGGAACTGGTCGACAATGGGCTGGAAGTGGAACTGGACGTTGCCGGCTCGCAATTCCCGAAGCATGAGATTGCGCTCGGTCCGGCGCCGGCGGACGCGAAGGGCGCTGGCTTGCACCCCTGCCCACTGGCCGACCATGTAGGTGGCGAGCGGCAGCACCCAAGGGACGGCTGGCAGCCCGGCGAGCAGGATCGGCCCGCACGCCATGGCGACCATGAGCAGGAGGTACGGGAGGGGCAGGAGCTGAGCCCGACGGCCGTGCCATCGTCCCATGATGAAGAGGGCGCCACCGCACCCCCCCATGACGAACACAAATGTGACCCCGGCAGAGCTCATCGGTCTAGACGCCTTCCTTGCTGTTCATGCGGAGGCTCTCGGGTCGATCGGTTGCGTTGCCGATCAAGACCGACCGACCAGGCACCATCCGCGGCGCGGACCATCCCGACCGGCGGATGACTCGGGTCGGTGCCGTCTCAGGGTGGATGGCGCCAGAGGGTGCGGAAGCGAACGCTGTAGTGGTCACAGGACTCCTGTCGTTGTGGCACCCTCAGGCATCGGCTGTCACCGTGCCGTCACACCGGCGTGACAACGGCTCCCCGCCGCCGCTGAGCCGGGCCAGCCACCCCGGCGCTACAACGGGAACGCGCTGACGGCGCCGGTCGCGTCCTCGACCAACGGCACGGGCCCCGGGGGGGCTCAGTGGGCTCCGTGGGCCCCCAGGATCATCCCGCCAGCCGTCGTCGCGTTCGTCGCCTCGTCGACCAGGATGAAGCTGCCGGTCGTGCGGTTGCGCCGGTACTCGTCCCACATGAGCGGCGCGGC
>JALYHF010000303.1 GCA_030776745.1 Actinomycetota bacterium
CTGGGGCAGGCGCAGGTGGCGGTGGCGTGGTGCTGGCGTGGTGGCGCCACCCCGTGGCCCGGTCGACGGGCTCCTGCTCCTTGCCCCCCGCTGAGGGCCGGTCGCCCGCCGCCGCGGGCTGGTCGCGCTCGGGCGAAGACCGGTCGCCCCCCGGCGAAGGGCGGTCCCTCGTGGCCCACGGCCGGGTGGGAGGTGTGCCCGGCTCCTCTGGTGACGGCGAGGGCCGGTCCTTGGCCGTCGGGGACGGGGTGGGGTCGGGCGTGCGGCTCGGCCTCGGCGTCGAGCTGGGGGGCGGGGTGGGCCTCGGCGTCGAGCTGGGCTTCGGGGTGGGGCCCCCGCGCCCTCGGGTGATGGTCCTGTCGTCTTGCTGGCGCCACGCGGGGGTGGGCTCGCCGGCCGCTTCCCCCTCCTCGGGGACCGTCGGGGGCTTGCCTTTGAGCGCCCACGACCACGATGGGCGCCGGCCGGGCTCGTCCGGGGGACGCTCGGGCCTGCCCTTGGCCGCGGGGGCGGGGGACGGGGTGGGCGGCGGTGGCGGAGCCTGGCCGCGGGCGCGGCTCACCGTGGTGTCGTGGCCGGAGCCGGGAGACGCTCCGCCCGGAGCGCTGGACGGTGCCTGGACCGCTTCGTCCTCGGCCAGCCTCGACGCCTCCTCACCGGTCACCCGCATGGCGGTGGGAGTGATCCCCGCCTCTTCCTGGGCCCGTTGCAGATCGGCACCGAAGGCCGCCGCCCCTTCATGGCGGGCGTCGGGGTCCTTGGCCATGGCTCGTTCCAGCGCCCGGCACACCAGGTCGGGGACCCCCTGGGGACGCAGGTCCGGCACCGGGTCGGCGAGGATGCGCGCCATGAGCGGGTAGACGCCCTCGTCCGTGTCCCGGACGAAGGCCGGGCGGCCGGCGAGGAGGGTGTAGATCGTCGAGGCCAGGGAGTAGACGTCCGACGCCCGCGACGGGCGTCGTCCGTCGAGGATCTCAGGGGCGGCGTGGGTGAGGCTCCCGGTCATCTCGCCCGAGAGCGTCTCGGGCCCACCGCGGACGGTGGCCACACCGAAGTCGGCCAGGAGGGGCTCTCCGTAGCGCGAGAGGAGCACGTTGTGAGGCTTGATGTCGCGGTGCAGGATCCCGTAGCGGTGGGCCGTCTCCAGCACACCCGCCAGCTTCACGGCGATGTCGACGGCCTCCACCCAGCCCAACGGCCCACGCGACCTGAGCAGGTCGGCAAGGGAGCCGCCGGGGATGTAGTCCATCGCGATGTAGGGACGACCCTCGTCGTTGAACCCGGAGTCGTACACCGTGATCACGTGGGGATGCCCGGAGAGCTTTCCGAGCGCCCTGCACTCGCGCTCGAAGCGGACACGGGTCTCCGGGGCCAGACGGGCCGATATCACCTTCACGGCCACCGTGCGGTCGAAGGCGATCTGGCGGGCCCGGTAGACGACCCCGAAGCCCCCCTCGCCGATCTGGATGGCGTCCTCGTAGCCCGGGATGCCGAGCACGACGCGGCCGTCGCCCTGGTCCCCACCCTCGGAGGAGCGTGGCCGCCGTCCCTGCCTCCCGGTTCGCCCGAACCCTTCGCTCATCTGATGGGTCCCCCCCGGGTTCGTTGCTCAGTGAGGTGGCCGTCGGGCACAGACTCTACCCACTCCAGCTGCTCGGCCCGGCCGCCGTGGTCAAGCGCGTCGCCGCTGCTCGGCAGGAGGGGCGGGGCGGGGCGGGAACCGGCCGTGCCGGGCGCTCCACAGGGCGCTCAGGCCCAACCCGTAGACGGGGACGAGGATCCCGAAGGCCAGGCTGGTGTTGGGGCGGGCGGCGGCCGTGGCCACGGCCACGAGGGCCTCCACGCCGGCCGAGCCCAGGAGCCGCCGGCGAAGGGCGGGCGGGGCCGATCCTTCGAGGAAGAACAGCCCCCACACGCCGATCTGGTGGGTGCGGCTGCGGGCCACGGCCCCGACGTAGGCCGCGGCGAAGGCCGCCAGCCCGACGGCGAAGAGGGCCACGGCAACGACCAGGGCGACGACGCTGGTCCCCCGGACGAAGGCGGCGAGGACGGCAGTGGCGGTGAAGGTGGCCGTGCCGGCCCAGGAGGCCAGCACGATCCGCTCTCCTCCCCCTACTTCTGCGCCGGCGCCGGTCATCCCCCCAGAGCAGCGAGCGCCGTCTGCAGGCGACCGGCCAGCACGTCGTAGGAGAACTCCTCGGCTGCTCGCCGGCGGGCGGCGTCGCCCATCGCCGACCGGCGCACGGGGTCGTCGAGCACCCGGGCCAGCGCATCTGCCACCTCCCCCGCGTCAGTGGGGCGTTCGACCACCAGGCCGGTCCTACCCGGGTCGACGGCCTCGGCGGCTCCGCCGCTGGCCCCCGCCACCTGGGCCACGGCCGTCGCCGCCGCCTCCAGGAACACGATGCCGAAGCCCTCCTGCTCCAGGCCAGCCCAGCGGGTCCGACACAGCATGGCGAAGACGTCGGCGCAGCCGTAGAGGACGGGCAGCTCGTCGTCCTCCACCCGGCCCAGGAGGCGAACCGGGGCAGCGCTGCGGGCGACGAGGCGCTCCAGGCGGCGCCGGTCCCGGCCCTCGCCGGCAATGGCGACGACCAGCCCCGGGCGGGCGGGCGCCAGCCGGGCCGCCGCATCGATCAGGACGTCCATCCCCTTGCGGGGGACGAGCCGGCTGACGCTCACGACCAGGGGCCCGTCCGTGTGGAGGCCGAGCTCGGCTCTGGCCTTGGCCCGTTCGGGGGCGGTGAGGGGCCGGAAGCGTCGGGTGTCGACGCCGGGGGGGACCACCGTGGTGGCCGGCATGGCCCGGCCCATCACCCTCCGCACCTCAGCCGCCGGGTACCCGCCGGCGGCTACGACGTGGACGGCCCCGCCGATCACCCGGCGCAGCGCGGCCCGGCTACCGGGCAGCCGGGCCGGCACGGTGACCTCGGCGC
>JALYHF010000304.1 GCA_030776745.1 Actinomycetota bacterium
ATCGTCAAGGGCCTGCGGGTGGCGTCGGACTTCGAGCACGAGCTCCAGATGGCCCAGATGAACGAAGCGATCTCCGGGATCTCCACCGTGTTCCTGCCCTGCGCCTCCAGCCAGTCGTTCATCGCCTCGTCGCTGGTGCGGGACATCGCCCGCTTCGGTGGAGGGCACCGGGCTGCTTCGATGGTCCCCCCACCGGTGGCCAAGCGGCTCGAGGAGAAGTTCTCGCTGTGACCGTCAACGAGGGCCACGATCACGTCGACGCCGAGACGCTGTTGCGACGCGTCATGGACATCGTCAACAACGCCAAGCCCATGCCCCTCTCGACCACCGTGCGGGTGGAGAAGGAGGAGTTGATCGAGCTGCTGGAGGAGGCGCTGAACCGGCTACCCGAAGAGCTGCGCCAGGCCCGGTGGATGATCAAGGAGCGCCAGGAGTACCTGGCCAAGGCCCAGCGCGACGGCGACGAGATCCTCGATGCGGCGCGGGTCCGCGCCGAGCGGATGGTGCAGCGCACCGACATCGTGCGTTCGGCGCAGCACCTGGCCCAGAAGACGGTGGACGAGGCCCGGGAGGACGCCCGCCGGCTGCGCCACGGCGCCGAGGACTACTGCGACCAGAAGCTGGCGGCGCTCGAGATCGTGCTCGAACGCACCCTGAAGACGGTGCAGGCGGGTCGGGAGAAGCTGCAGGTCACCCCCGCTCCGCCCGGCGACGAGGGCACGGGCGGCTTCGGGACCGAGGCGGGGAACCTGGGGGCCTCGGCCGGTGCCGACGAGGCCTTCTTCGACCAGGACCAGTTCTAGGGCTCCCGGGGGGAGCGGGGGGGGCCGGCCCTCGCTTCGTCGGGCGCTGCCGGTCGGTGGGCAACGGCGCCGGTCGCAATAAGCTGAGCTGATGCGACAGACGCCCTTCACCGTCAACGTCGCCGGCCTCCGTCGGACCCCCGGTTCTCGACGGCAGGAGCGACGCCAGGGCCCCATCGCCAGGCTGGAGGTGTCGGGCAGCGGCGTGCCGCCCGACGCCGAGGTGGCGGTGGACGTCGTGTTGGAGTCGGTGCCCGGAGCCGTCATCGCCCGCGGCTCGGTCGTGGCGCCGTGGAGGGGCGCCTGCCGGCGGTGCCTGGAGGAGGCCACCGGCGAGGTGCGGGCCGACGTGGTCGAGGTGTTCGAGGAGGACCACGATCCCGAGCACACCTACCCCCTCTGGGGCGACCAGCTCGACCTGGAGCCGATGGCGCGCGACGCTGTGCTGCTGGAGCTGCCCCTAGCGCCCCTCTGCCGTGAGGAGTGCCGGGGGCTGTGCCCGAGCTGCGGTGCCAACCTGAACGAAGGGGGATGCTCCTGCCAGCGGGTGCCCGAAGACCCCCGATGGGCGGCGCTCGACGCGCTGCGTGACCGCTGACCGAGACGGAGAGAGCGACCCACCATGGCCGTCCCCAAGAAGAAGACATCGAAGGCCAAGAGCCGGAGCCGCCGGGCCAGCAACTGGACCCTGGCGGCGCCGGCCCGCAGCGTGTGCCCCCAGTGCCGCCAGGCCAAGCTGCCCCACGTGGTCTGCCCGAACTGCGGATGGTATGGGGGCCGCCAGGCCGTCGACGTGGTCTGACGCCGCCCCGGTGACCACCGCATCCGGCGCCGTCCCGGTCCTGCCCATCGCCGTCGACGTGATGGGAGGCGACAAGGGACCGGCGGAGATGGTCAGCGCGGCGCGCCGGGCCGCGGAGGAGCTGGGCGTTCCGATCGTCCTGGTCGGGCGTCCGGAGGCAATGGGCGACACCACCGACCTCGAGGTGCTGGCTGCCGGTGAGGTGATCGGCATGGAGGAGGACGCCGCCGCCGCGGTCCGCCGCAAGAAGGACTCGTCGCTGGTGCGGGCGGCGGAGGCGGTTCGCGACGGCCGGGCCAGCGCCATGGTGAGCGCCGGGAACACCGGAGCCGCCATGGGCAGTGCCCTCCTCCGGATGGGCCGGCTCCCGGGCGTGAGCCGTCCCGCCATCGCCACCCCGCTGCCCGTGCCGGGCTCGACCCCCACCGTGCTGCTCGACGCCGGCGCCAACTCCGAGTGCCAGGCGGCCTGGCTGGTGCAGTTCGCGCAGATGGGCTCCACCTTCGCCACCGGGCGCTACGGCATCGAGCGGCCCCGGGTGGGCCTCCTGTCGATCGGTGAGGAGGCCACCAAGGGGACGACGCTGGTCAAGGAGGCCCACGCGCTGCTGGCGGCCGGCGCGGGAGTCCATTTCGTGGGCAACGTGGAGGGCCGGGACGTCCTCAGCGACGACGTGGACGTGGTCGTCACCGACGGCTTCACCGGGAACGTGGTGCTCAAGACGCTCGAGGGGGCGGTCAAGTTCGTGCGCGACGCCGTGTTGGGCGTGATGATGTCGACCGAAGAGGCGATCAAGGCCTCGGAGGTCCTGCTGCCGCTCCTGGCCCCGTTGGCCAGCGAGCTCGACCCCGACTCCTACGGGGGGGCGCTCCTGCTCGGCGTGGACGGCGTGTGCATCATCAGCCACGGCTCCTCGTCGGCCAAGGCCATGGTCAACGCCGTGGCGGTGGCCCGGGACATGGTGGCCCAGGACCTGGTGGGCCGTCTCCGCCAGGTGGTTTCGGCCAGTGGATAGTATCGGAGACGACGTCGCCGCCCGCCAGGAGCGTTGTGCCCGCTGAGACGCATGTGGAACGAGGCCCGATGGACCGCCAGCAGGTCTTCGAGCTCATTCGCGACCGGCTGGCCGACATCTTGGAGATGGACCCCTCGGGGATCGTCGAGAGCGCGTCCTTCGCCGAGGACCTCTCCGCCGACTCGCTCGCCCTCATCGAGCTGGTGGAAGCGCTCGAGGAGGAGCTGGGCGAGCGCACCGTCGGCTTCCGGATCGACGACGAGGACCTGGAGGACCTGAGGACGGTCCGCGATGCCGTCGACTACGTGGTCGCCAAGCTCGAGGCCTCCTGAGCTCCCCCTCGCCTTCAGTCCCGGACGCCCCCGGCGGTGTCTCACCGGCTGCCGTCGGCTTGGCTGACGGCAGGGACATCCACCACCAGCTCGAGGCCCTGGCCCAGCGGCTGGGCCGGCGCTTCGGCGAGCCCGGCTTCCTCGCTCGGGCGCTGGCCCACCGCTCGTGGTGCGCCGAGGTCAAGGGCGAGGGCTCCAACGAGCGGCTCGAGTTCCTGGGCGACGCCGTCCTCGGCCTGGTGGTCACCGACCACATCTACCAGGCCTACCCGGACCTGCCCGAGGGGGAGCTGGCCAAGGTGAGGGCCTCGGTCGTGAACTCGGCCGTCCTGGCCGAGGTGGCCCTGGAGCTCGACCTCGGAGGCGCCCTGTTCCTCGGCAAGGGCGAGGACGCCTCGGGGGGGCGGGAGAAGCCCTCGATCCTGGCCGACGCCCTGGAGGCGGTCATCGGGGCGGTGTACCTCGACGGGGGCTGGGATCCGGCGCGGGAGGTGGTGCTGGGCCTTCTCGGCCCGCGGGTGAGCGAGGCGGCTCTGGGGCCCGGCGGGCGGGACTTCAAGACCCGGCTCCAGGAGTTGGCCACCCGTAGCTTCGACCAGCTGCCGCGCTACGAGGTGGCGGACGAGGGCCCCGACCACGCCAAGCGCTTCTTCGCCACCGTGCACGTGGGCGGGCAGCAGATGGGAAGCGGTGAGGGACGGTCCAAGAAGCAGGCCGAGCAGGTCGCGGCCCGGGCCGCCTGGGAGGAGTTGGCCAGGCTGGCGGGGGCGGGTGATGCCTGAGCTGCCCGAGGTGGAGACCATCCGCCGAGACCTCGAGAAGGAGGTCGTGGGCAAGCGCATCAAGGGGGTCGAGGTGACGGGCCTGCGCTCGATCCGGCGCCACAAGACCAAGGAGACGTTCATCTCCCGCCTCGAGGGGCGCAAGATCACCAGCGTCCAGCGCCGGGGGAAGTACCTGCTGGTGAGGCTGGAGGAGGGCGACGTCCTCGTGGCCCACCTGGGCATGAGTGGTCAGCTCCTGCGAGCCAAGTCGGCCAAGGAGCCACTGCAGAAGCACACCCACGTGGTGGTGAACTTCACCCAGGGCGGCCAGCTTCGCTACGTGGACCCCCGCACCTTCGGCGAGCTGTTCGTCACGGCCAGCGACGAGCTCGAGCACGAGGTGCCCGAGCTGGCCCATCTCGGCTTCGACCCGCTCGAGGACGTCATGAGCTGGAACCGCTTCGGCGAGATGCTCCAGGCCCGGCGGACCAAGCTCAAGCCCCTCCTCATGGACCAGCGCTTCCTGGCCGGGGTGGGCAACCTGTACGCCGACGAGATCCTCTGGGCGGCCGGGCTCCGGTACGACCGGAGCTCCGAGACTCTCTCCTCCCAGGAGATCCGGCGGCTGTACCGGGCCATGGTCGAGACGCTGCAGGAGGCGATCAAGCACCGGGGCTCCTCGTTGGCCGACGAGCAGTACCGCGACGTCTTCGGGGAGGTCGGCGACTACCAGAGCCTGCACAACGTCTACGACCGCGAGGGCCAGCCCTGCCGTCGCTGCCGGAGCCCCATCGTGCGGATCAGGACGCAGGGGCGCTCCACCTTCATGTGCGAGCAGTGCCAGGTCTGATCCCCGGCCGGGCCTCCGACGGTCCACCACCGCCACCAGCGCCGGCGCCTAGCGTGCACCCCGCGTGTTCCTGAAGTCGCTCACCCTCAAAGGCTTCAAGTCCTTCGCCGAGGCCACCACGGTCGACTTCGAGCCCGGCATCGCCGTGGTGGTGGGGCCCAACGGCAGCGGCAAGTCCAACATCGTCGACGCCGTGGCGTGGGTGCTCGGTGCCCAGGGGCCGCGCACGCTGCGGTCGTCGAAGATGGAGGACGTCATCTTCGCCGGGTCCTCACGGCGGCCGGCGCTGGGCCGAGCCGAGGTCTCCCTCACCATCGACAACTCGAGCGGGATCCTCCCGATCGCGTTCTCCGAGGTCACCGTCACCCGCACCCTGTTCCGCTCCGGCGAGAGCGACTACGCCATCAACGGCGTCCCGTGCCGGTTGCTCGACGTCCAAGAGCTCCTGTCCGACACGGGGGTGGGCCGCCAGCAGCACGTCATCGTCTCCCAGGGCCAGCTGGCGGCGGTCCTCGACTCACGGCCCGAGGACCGCCGCCAGGTGATCGAGGAGGCGGCGGGAGTCCTCAAGTACCGGCGGCGCCGGGAGAAGGCCCAGCGCCGCCTGGACGCCACCGAGGCCAACCTGGTCCGCCTGAACGACCTGCTCCGGGAGATCCGCCGTCAGCTTCGGCCCCTGGAGCGTCAGGCCCACGCCGCCCGCCGACACGGCTCCCTGGTCGAGGAGCTGCGGGCCGTCCGGTTGCACCTCGCCGGTCGCGATCTAGCGGAGCTCCAGGCCCGGCTCGAGTCCAGCCGCCGGTCGACGTCGGAGTTGGCGGCGGGGCGGGCCGCCCTGGAGGCTGCCCTCCTCCGCCTCGGCGCCGACGTGGCCGCGGCCGAGGAGGCCCTGGCCGCGTCCGGCCGGGACGACCTGGCCGAGGTCCTGGTGCGCTTCGAGAGGCTGCGGGAGCGGGCCCGGGGAACGGCGGCGCTGCTGGAGGAG
The DNA here is from genome assembly GCA_030776745.1 of Actinomycetota bacterium. GTDB lineage: Bacteria > Actinomycetota > Acidimicrobiia > Acidimicrobiales > JALYHF01. Next base: position 5,552 of record JALYHF010000304.1, read on the forward strand.
CGGGGCCGCTCGGCGGCGCGTGAGATGCGGGCCACGGTGGACGAGGCCGTGGTGTCGTCGCTCGAGGCGGAGGCCGCTGGGCTGGCCGGCCAGCTTGACGAGCTCGACGTCGAGGCGGAGGCGCTGGCGGCCGACACAGACGCCCTGCCCGTTCACCGCTGGCCCGAGGGGTGGGGGGAGCAACGTCTCCCCTTGGGCGTCACCGCCGCCGAGCTGCGCGGGGAGCTCAACAC
>JALYHF010000305.1 GCA_030776745.1 Actinomycetota bacterium
GTTCTGAAGAACTCTGCTGTGACACCTGGCCTACCTCCTGTGGCTGTGGGTCCGCCGCGGACGATCTCTCCCCGGCCGTACGAAGCCCGTGCTGGTACCTACCCATGCGCTGCGCAGCGAGAAACGCGACGCGCGGCTTTTCGGACGATCCGTCACCCGCCATGAGCCTGGAGCTACTGAGCCTGCTCGCGCAACCGCCGCATCTCCTCCCGCCAGGCGTCGATCCGGTCTTCTCCCGGCTGGGCGGGAGCAGCCCGGCCAGGGCCAGGTGTGGGTGGGGCCGCCTCGGGACGAGGGCGGAACGCGAGCAGCGCTCCCAGCACGAGGCCGTAGAGCCCGAAGGAGAAGGCATACCACCGCGGTGGGAACCCCTTCTCCGTCACCAGCGGGAACAGGGCCGGCAACAAGAAGTACTGCAGCAGGGCCCAGCCGGTGAGGCCGAAGAGCAGTCCGGCCACCACGATGCGCACCGGTGCCGTGGCCCGGATGGCCGAGGCGAACACAACCCCCAGCAGCGCCGTGAGCACGACCAGCACGACGGTGCCGACCAGGAAGGAGACGAGGTCGAACTCGAGGATGTTGGCCAGCGCGGCGCGCCCCATCACCATCGTGGCCAGCACCCGCGGCGGCGCGTGCCAGGGAAGGTTCAGCAGACGGGCGGCCACGGCCATGGTGAACAGGCCCATGACCAGCCCGGCCACCACGCCGGCGAGCAGGCCGTCCACCGGCCTGCGGGTGCGAGCCCGGCCGGCGCCCACGACGACGGTGGCCGCCGCCAGCGTCAGGGTGGCAAGGAGCGTGTACAGCAGGCTCGGACCGCCCGGTAACCCGGCGCCGTCTCCCTCGGCGACGACCTTCCACACCACGCCCGAGCCGGGCTCGAGCTTCAATCCCTCCTCGGTGGGCCGGGCGATGCTCCAGTCGGTGACGTACATGGCACCGTCGGGCGCGAAGGCCACCGCCGAGGGGTGCTCCAGCCCGCCGGCGCTGTGGCGAGAGGCCTGGCCGCGGGTCTTGTTGCGGAGGAAGTCGGTGGTCCGCCCCGTGGTGGTATCGACCTTCACCACCTTCACGCCCTTGGGCCGCGACACGGTGCCCGTCCCGGGCGTCATGTCCCCGAACAAGGCGATGTAGGCGGTGTCCGGGGTTCCCCACTGACGGGACGGCGAGAAGGCGAAGCCGTTGGTGGCGGCATGGGGATCGAACCGGGCGACGGGACTCGGCGGCGAGCTCGTCGGGTGGTTGGCGACGATGAACTGGGGCTGTGGCTTGTTCCTGGGCTTGAAGCGGCTGTCCGTGACCGGCACGCCACAGGAGAAGTCGGGTGAGCCGAGCCACCCGCCCTGCCCGATCCTCCACAAGCAGTCCCACGCGTTCTCGATGGGCCGGGACCCCCGGGCGTCGAAGCCGTGGTCGGTGGCGTAGAGCGAGCCGTCGGGGCCCATCTCCAGCCCGAAGGGGTTCCGCAGGCCCCAGGCGAACACCTCCAGGTTCGAACCGTCGGGGCGAGCCCGCAGGATGGCCCCGTTGCACTTCGGGCTTCCCTTCACCACCGTCCCCGGGGGCTGGACGGTCCCGAACGGTGAGAACGGCGTCGTCCTCACCCGCTCCGGCTCGTCGCCGAGCGGGTTCTCGGAGTCGAAGACGTCGCCGGTCAGGACCACGTCCTGGCACGGGACGTCGTGGAGCTGACGGAGCTCCGGCTTGCCGAGCCACCCGAAGACGGCGTTGTCTGAGCCCACGACGCCGGAGTTGGTGACCGTGCCGATGCTGAGGTACATGAACCCGCCGCTGAAGACCAGCTCGTTGGCCTGGTGGTCGCCCTGGCCGGGGAGTCCGGTGATGACGGGGCTCAGCCTCCCGCCGGGCTCGATGGTGGACACGGTGCCGGCGTGCACCACATAGACCTTGCCCTCGTGGAAGGCGACCGACGTGACCGGCACCTCCTCACCGAAGGCGGCGCCGCCGGCCAGCACGGTCTTGGTGCCGTCCGGCTCCACCCGCGTCACCCGCGACTCGCCCCCACCCAGGTACCCGGACTCGGCGACCAGCAGGCGTCCCTGGTCGTCGAAGGCGACCATGGTGGGAGCGTCGAGGCCCTTCACCGCCGCTTCGATCCTGAACCCGTCGGGCACCGAGATGTCGCCCGGTCGGGTCGTCCTGGCCGTCGCTGTGGACGGTGTCAAGACGCTGATCAGCAGGGCCAACCCTGCCGCGGTCATGGCTCGAGCCACCCTGGCACGCGTCGTCATGCTGGCCCCCTCCTGCTGGTGAGTTATCCCCTACCGCCCGCCCGGGCGGCGCAAACTCCGGGTGGCCGGAGGAGGCCGGCGCGTTTGGCGCTCGCCCGTCGGGGGCAGAAGGTCGCCTCGACGAAAAGGGAGGGAACATGAGCGAGGACGTGGACACCGGCACTCCCGAGGGCCGGGGTGCCGAGCCCCTGCCGGAGGAGCTGGCCGACCGCCTGGACGAGCTCCAGGAGTCGGAGGAGACCGTGACCGAGCAGGACGAGACCGGCAGCCCGGCGATGGTGCAACGCGGTGGGACGGCCTTCGGCGGCGACGCCCGCCAGGATCCCAACGAACAAGCGGGTGGCGGCCAGGCCGGCGGCTGACGGCGCTGGCCTCGTCGCCCGACCAGGCGACGAGGCGTCGTCACTCCCCGTCGACGCCTCGGGCCTCGCGCTCGTGGGCCCGAGCGAGCAGGATCCGCACTTCGTCGTCGGTCGTCTGGGAGAAGTCGGCGTACCAGATCCCGACGGCGTAGAACGGCTCTGGGGTCAACGCGCACACGACCTCGTCGGCTTCGCCCCGCAGGGCGGCGCACGTGCCCGGGGCGGCGACGGGCACGGCGACGACGAGTGAGGCGGGCGAGCGCTGGCGCAGGGCGGCCAGCGCGGCGCGCATGGTGGTGCCCGTCGCCAGCCCGTCGTCGACGAGC
>JALYHF010000306.1 GCA_030776745.1 Actinomycetota bacterium
GGCTGACCACGGCGTCCACGGCGTCGATGCCGGCCGCCAGCTGGAGCCAGCGCCTCGCCGGTGCGCCCTCGCGAAGGGCGAGCAGGGCACCGAGGCCGAGGGCGGCGTCCCGGGCGCCGAAGACCCGCGCCAGCACCCGGGTCCCCGGCCGGTGGGCGTCGTCGCCGATCCAGCCCTTCAGCGTCGCCGGCGCCAGCATGAAGGCGGCCCCGAGCACCACCCGTCCCGTCGAGTAGCACACCGCCATGGCCCGGTAGTCCATCCCTGCAGCCCTTCTTCAGCCGGCGCGCTTGACCTCGTCCCAGAGGGCGTCGAGCCCCCCGAGGCTCGTCGTGGCCAGGTCCATCCCGCGGTCCGAGGCCAGCCGCTCCACCGCCCCGAAGCGGTCACGGAACTTGGCCGCCGCCCTCCGCAACGCCGCCTCGGGGTCGAGGTCGAGGTGGCGGGCCACGTTCACGACGGCGAAGAGCAGGTCGCCCAGCTCCTCCTCGCCAGGGTCGGCCCGCAACTCGGCCAGCTCCTCGGTGACCTTCGGGTACGCCCCCTCCACCGAGTCCCAGTCGAAGCCCACCGACGCCGCCCGGCGCTGGACCTTGTGGGCGTACAGCAACGAGGGCAGGGCCGGCGGGATGCCGTCCATGACGCTCTCCCGTGCCTTCTCGACCTGCTTGATCCGCTCCCAGTTGGCCATCACCTGCCCCGCGGTCTCCGCCTCCAGGGAGCCGAACACGTGCGGGTGGCGGTGGACCAGCTTGTCGTGGACGCCTCGGGCCACGTCGGCCAGGGTGAACTGCCCGGCCTCGGCGGCAAGGGTGGCGTGGAAGCACACCTGGAACAACAGGTCGCCCAGCTCCTCGCGCAGGTGCTCGAAGGCCTCGGCCGGCGGGTCGGAGGCGTCCAGGGCGGAGAGGGCCTCGAGTGCCTCGTAGGTCTCCTCCAGGAGATGGCGGGTGAGGCTCTGGTGAGTCTGCTCGCGGTCCCAGGGGCAGCGCTGGCGTAGCGTGCGCACGAGCTCGGCGAACCGGGCCAGCTCCTGGGCCACGGGCGCCGCCAGCTCCGCCACCCACAGCGAGGTGAGGTGATCCGGCTCGAAGGCCCGGTCCAGCTCGTCCCAGGCCACGTCGAAGACCCGCTCGCCGGGAAGGCCGAGGCCCTGCAGCACGGTCACCGTCGGTGCCCAACGCCCGGCGCCCCCACTGGGGACCAGGTCAGGCCCGTCCTCGAGGGCCAGCTTGATGTCGGAGAGGACGCGCCTGGAGTCGCACTGGGCGATCAGCAGCGGACCTCGCTCCCCGGCCGACTCCACGGCGAAGCGCCGGCCGTCCACCAGGCGGACGCCGGCAGCCAAGGGGTCCACGCCCAGGCGGTCCCAGGCCAGCTCGAGGAACGACGGGGCGGGCAGCACGTCCGTCTCCACCCGCTCGTCGGCCCGCAAGAGCTCCACCGTGCGTTCGGCGACGGCCGGGGAGCCGGGCACCAGGTACAGCACCTCGCCGTGGGCGGCGGTAGCCGCCACCAGCTCCTCGACGATGCGGTGGTACACGTCGTCGAGCGTGGCCGCCCCGTCGTACACGTCGTCGAAGGCGTGCACCCCGCCGAGGGCGGCGGCGGCCGGGTGGCGAGCCGTGCGCAGGTACCGATGGGGGATGCGGGCGATGGCCTCGAGGGTGGCCGCCGTCACCAGCTCGGGCCCGGCCGGGCCCAGGCCGGCCACCACGAGGCGGCCCCTCACTGCTCGGGCGGCGCGCCTGGCGTCTCCGGCCGGTTGGCTCGGGACAGCTCCTGGGGCGCCCGGACACCCGTCTCCTCGCCTGCCTTCACGAACCTCCCGTACCGGGGGTTGACCACGACCCTCGCCTTGGCCATGGCCTGTTGCACGAACTCGCCCAGGGCACCGGCCGCCTGCGCCTGCAGGCGCTGGCGGATCTCGGGCGTGGCCTCCTCGAGGGTCCGGGTCCTGCGCTCGGTGACCTCGATGAGGTGGAACCCGAACTGGGTCTGCACGGGATCGCTCACCTGGCCGGGCTGGAGGGCGTTCATGGCCGCACCGAACTCGGGGACAAGCTGGTCGCTCTCCTCCTGGCTGATGCAGCCGAGCGCTCCGCCCTGGCCGGCGCTGCCACCGCCGGTGCCCTGGTTGTCCTTGGACTCGGCCCGCGCCACGGCGGCAAAGTCCTCGCCGGCGGCGATGCGGCCCTTGAGCTCGCCCGCCTTCTCGGGCGTGTCGACCAGGATGTGGCGGGCGCAGGCCTGCGCGAACATCGCCGGGTTCTGGTCGTAGAAGCCCTTGACGGCAGCGTCGTCGATCTGCACGTCTCCCAGGGCCCGTTGCAGGGCGGTCACCTCGGCTCGCCGGCGCACCAGCTCCTCCTGGTAGGCCTTGGGGAAGGCCCGGAACAGCTCGGGGCCACCGGCCGACTCCACCGCTTCGGGGCGGGCCTCGGCCAGTTGAGCGGCGCCCACTCGGACCTTGCGCCTGAGGAGCTCCTGATGGATGAGCTCGTAGCCGATGCGCACGTTCAGGACGCGGGCCACGAAGACGGTGTCGAAGGTGCCGTCGCCCTCACCGCGCACCCGGTCACCTTGCTGGGCGAGTCCCTGCTCGACCTGTTGGAGGTAGTCCTCGTTGCCCTGGATGGCCTCGAGCTCCCGCCGGAGCTCCCCCTCGCTGATGCGCTCGCCGTTCACCTTGGCGGCATAGGCGGTGAGGGAGCCGCACCCGGCCAGCACCGAGGTCACGGCGAGGAGGAGCGCGGCCAGCGTTTTCGTCCGTGTCGTCACGGTGCCGACGCTATCCGGGCCGGTTCCCGAGGCACCATCACCTCGAGGAAGGCCAGCAGCGCCTCCACCACATCGCCGCCCGGCGAGGACGCCGACGCCGGCCGGCCCAGGGGCAGGACCACCTGGGCCACGTCCTCCTTGTACACGGCTCTGGGGTACAGACGCCGGAGCCTCATGGCCTGGCTGGCCTTGAGGGCGAGGGGCCCGATCCGGGCCGTGTCGCGGGCCACGGTGACCTCCCGCACGCCGGTGCGGGAGCAGGCCGCCCGCAGGCGGCCCACGGCCAGCAGGGCCTCGGCAGGGGGCGGGAGCGGCCCGTACCGGTCCAGCCACTCGCCGCGGATGTCGTCCACCTCGGCATCGGTGGTGACCGTGGCCAGCCGGCGGTACGCCTCCAGGCGCAGGTCCTCCCGGGCCACGTACTCGGAGGGCAGGTGGGCGGCCACGGGCAGCTCCAGCTTGATCTCGGCCGGTTCCCGCCGCTCCTCACCCTTGAGCTCGGCCACCGCCTCGCTGACCATCTGGACGTACAGGTCGTAGCCGACGGCCGCGATGTGGCCCGATTGGTTGGCCCCGAGCAGGTTGCCGGCGCCTCGGATCTCCAGGTCTCGCATGGCGATCTTGAACCCTGAGCCCAGCTCGGTGTGCTCGCCGATGGTGCGGAGCCGCTCGTAGGCCTCCTCGGACAGGGCCCGCTCCGGCGGGAACAGCAAGTAGGCGTAGGCCCGCTGGCCAGCCCGGCCAACCCGACCCCGCAGCTGGTGCAGCTGGCCCAGGCCCAACATGTCGGCCCGGTCCACGACCAGGGTGTTGACGGTGGGCATGTCGATGCCGGACTCGATGATGGTGGTGCACACCAACACGTCGTACCGGCCCTCCCAGAAGTCGATGACCACGCGCTCGAGGGTGCCCTCGTCCATCTGGCCGTGGGCCACCGCGATGCGAGCCTCCGGTACCAGCTCCCGCAGCCGGACGGCCACGTGCTGGATGTCCCGGACGCGGTTGTGCACGAAGAACACCTGGCCCTCGCGCAGCAGCTCCCGGCGGATGGCCTCCGCCACCGCCCGCTCGTCCTGCTCCCCCACGTAGGTGAGGATGGGGAGGCGGTCGGCCGGCGGCGTGTTCAACAGGGTGAGGTCGCGGATCCCCGTGAGGCTCATCTCCAGGGTGCGGGGGATGGGCGTGGCCGTCAGGGTGAGCACGTCCACGCTGGTGCGCAGCCTCTTGATGGCCTCCTTGTGGGTGACGCCGAAGCGCTGCTCCTCGTCCACCACCAAGAGCCCGAGGTCCTTGAAGGCGATGTCGCCCGACAGGAGGCGGTGGGTGCCGATCACCACGTCGACGGCGCCGTCGCGCAGGCCGTCGGTCACCTTCTTGGCCTGCACCGGCGTGAGGAAGCGGGACAGGGCCTCCACCCGGACGGGGTAGCCGGCGAAGCGGTCGGAGAACGTCTGGAGGTGCTGTTGGGCCAGCAGCGTGGTGGGCACCAGGACCGCCGCCTGCTTGCCGTCCTGCACGGCCTTGAACACGGCCCGGATGGCCACCTCGGTCTTGCCGAAGCCCACGTCCCCGCAGATCAGGCGGTCCATGGGGATCGGCTCCTCCATGTCGGCCTTCACCTCGGAGATGGCGGTCAGCTGGTCCGGGGTCTCGGTGTAGGGGAAGGCCTCTTCCAGCTCCCGCTGCCAGGGCGTGTCCCCCGCGAAGGCGTGACCGGGCGTGGTGACCCGGCGCCGGTAGAGCACGACCAGCTCCTGGGCGATGTCCCGCACGGCGGCACGGACCCTGGCCTTGGTCTTGTGCCAGTCCGAGCCGCCCAGCTTGTGGAGGGTGGGCGTCTCCCCGCCGGTGTAGGGGCGCACGGCGTCGATCTGGTCCGACGGCACGTACAGCTTGTCGCCACCGCGGTATTCGAGCAGCAGGTAGTCCCGCTCGGCCCCGCCGCCGATGGCCCGCTTCACCATGCCGCCGTAGCGGGCCACGCCGTGTTGGTGGTGCACCACGTGGTCGCCCACGGCCAGGTCGTCGAAGAAGCCCTCGGTGGTCCGAGGGCGGGGCCGGGGCCGGCGATGCGGGCGCCGCCGCCCGGTGACGTCGCTCTCGGACAGCACGGCCAGCTTGATGGAGGGGAGGACGAAGCCACGCTCGAGGGGCTGGACGACCAGATGGGCCCCCGGGGCGGTGAGGTCGCCGGCCCCCTCCACCGCCAGTCCTTCGTCCCGAAGCACCGAGGCCACCCGCGCCGCGCTGCCCTCGCCCTCGGCGCAGATCGTCACCCGGAAGCCGTCGGCGGTGAGGTCGGCCAGCTGCTTGGCCAGGCGCGAACCGTCGCCCACCACCGGGTCCCAGCCCGTGGCCGCCACCGCCGGCGCCCCGGGGCCCTCGGGCACGGTGGTGACCGACCACACGGGGGCCCGCGTGTGCGCCAACAGCCGGTCGAAGGGCAGGTGGAGCCGGGGGAAGGCGGCCCCGGTGCCGTCCGTGTCGTCCGTGCCGTCCGTGCCGCCCGTGCGGTCCGTGCGGTCGGCGCGGGCTCCCCAGGTACCGGCCAGCGTCTCGGCCAGGGCGGCCTCCTCCTCCAGCAGCTCGGCGGCCCGGTCCCGCATCCGCCGGGGCTCGGCCAGCAGCACCTGGGCGTCGGCCCCGACGAGGTCGGAGAGCAGGTGCTCGCCCTCGGTGAGCCAGGGCAACCACGACTCCATGCCGTCGAACACGAGGCCTTCCGCCAGCCGCTCCCACTGCTGGCGGCCCCAGGGCTCGGCGCCCACCAGCTGGGCCGCCCGCTGCCGGACCTCGGCGCTGGGCACCAGCTCTCGGCACCCGAAGATCTCGGCCACCTCGAGGTCGTCCGTGGCCCGCTGGTCGGCGACCGAGAACTCCGTGAGTCGGTCGACCTCGTCGCCCCACAGGTCCACGCGCACCGGCACGTCGGCCGTGGAGGGGAAGACGTCGACGATCGAGCCCCGCACGGCCACCTCGCCTCGGTGCTCCACCTGGTACTCGCGCCGGTAGCCGGCGGCCACCAGCCGGGCCACCAGCTCACCGGGGTCGACGTGGTCGCCGGGACGGACGACCACCGGCTCCGCCTCCTCCACGTGGGGGCCCAGACGCTGGATCAGCGCCTTCACCGGCGCCACCAGCACCCGGGGCATGCGGTCGGGATGCTGCAACCTCCACATGGCCCGCAGCCGCCGGCCCATGGTCTCCACGCTCGGGCTCACCCGCTCGAACGGGAGCGTCTCCCAGGCCGGGAAGGCGTCGACCTCAGCGTCCCCCAGGTAGGCCCGCAGGTCGTGCGTGAGTCGCTCGGCGTCGGTGGCGGTAGGGGTGGCCACCACAATGGGATGGCGCCCCGAGAGGTGGGCCAGCCCGGCGATCGTGAACGCCCGAGCCGGCTCGGGGACGGCCAGGACGGCCGCCTTGGCACCGGCGACGGAGGCCAGCGTTCCGTCATGGCCGAGGAGCGGGGGCAGCGAGCGAAGGCTCACCCCCGAAGGCTACCGGCGGCCCTCCGCCTTCGACCCGCCCCCAGTCGCCGGCGGTCGGTGCCCGGCAGCCGGCCCGAGCGGGGCCCGGGCGGGGCG
>JALYHF010000307.1 GCA_030776745.1 Actinomycetota bacterium
GCCACCAGTGCGCGCCGGTGAGGCCGGGCGAAGGCGGCGACCCGCCGCAGGGTGGCCCGGCTGAGAGACCGGGGCCTGCCACCCTCTTGCATGGCGCTCTGGAGTGCCATCCACACGCTCACGTCCACGACGGCCGCTCCCTTCGACGGTGGTGATGCGAGGGGACGGTACGACCTCAAGTTCGGTTGAGGTCAAGGGGCATTCTCCGGCCCGCGCCGCGGCCCGCGGGCCATCGGTGGCAGCTCGCTCGGTCAGGCGGCAACCAGGTGGGCGAAGCGCCGGCCCGACGACGTCGCGGCCAGGAGGATGAGGCGGAGGCCGGCGGCCTGGGCGAGGCCTCCCACGGCGTCAGCTCCGACGAGGGCCCAGGCGAAGCTCGGGCTCCGGTACCCGTCCCGCTCGAGCCATGCCGTCAGCGCCCGCCAGCCGGTGCCGGGGGGCCCGACCTCGGCGATCACCCGGCCCCGCCCACCCGTGAGCTGGCGGCAGCGGGCCAGCAGGCGAGTGGGGTCACCCCCGATGCCGATGTTGCCGTCAAACAGCAGGGCGGTCGCCCACCGGCCCTCGCCGGGGAGGCGGCCGAACACGTCTCGCTGCAGCACGGCCGCTCCACGGCGGCGGGCCAGGGCCACCGCGGCCGGCGACGAGTCGACACCCATCGCCGGCACGCCCCGACGGGCCAGGCTCTCGAGGAGTCGGCCTGGCCCGCACCCCACGTCGATCACGGGGGCGTCCACGACGTCGAGGACGGCCCGCTCCTCGGTCGAGGCGGCCCCGTGCCAGCGGTCGGTGTCCATGGTGAGGACCTGCCCGCTCTCGGCGCGCAGCACGAGCCAGCCGCCCTCCTGGACCCACCCCACCGGGAGCGCCACCAGGCTGGTCATCCAACGGTGGCCGTCTCGACCAATCCGAGGTACCCGGCCAGGCGGGCCGTCTCGGAACGCGGGGCGGCACCCACCACGTCGGCCAGGTCCTCGACGGTGTCGAGGTCGACGAGCGTGGGCAGGAGGGTAACGCCGAGCCCGAGCTGGCGCAGGCGGGCTTCCTGCCAGCGGCCGGTTTCGGGATGGCTCATGGGGACTCCCGTGAAGACGGCCGGGTGCGGACGGCGCAGCGCTATGGCCCACCACCCGCCGTCGGCGGCGTGGCCGAGCGCCGCTTCGCTGCCCTCGAGCGCCTGCAGCGCGTCGTCCAGCTGCCCCGCTGAGGCCTGGGGCGTGTCCATCCCGATCTGGACACCGGGCCCGCCGGTCGTCGCCCAGGCGTGGGCCAGCCGGTGGGCGAAGGCACCGTCGCACTGGGGAACCACCTCGAAGCCCTGCGGCAGCCACGGCCCCGGGTCACCGTCGAGGGCGATCACCCGGCGGTCGGCCCCGCAGGCGGCTACGGCGGCGAGGGTGTCGGCGAGGGCGGCCGCCGCCAATGCGGCGGCCTCCTCCGGTGTGCACGGCGGGCACAGCCTCGTCTTGACCCGTCCGGGCCGCGGCGACTTGGCCATCACGAGCACGTGCGTGCCGCTCACGATGCCAGCACCCGGCGCATGTCCCGCACGGCCCGGGCCGTACCCCTCACCGTGCCCGTCACCTTGGAACGGCCGGTGCGGGGCGCGTAGGAGACGACCACCTCGTCGATGCGCCAGCCGGCGCGAGCGGCGCGGAGCACCATCTCCAAGGGCCACCCGAAGCGGCGGTCGGCGATGCCGAGGGCCACGAGGTCGTCGCGCCTCGCCGCTCGCATCGGTCCCAGGTCGCGCAGGACGAGGCCGCTGCGGCGCCGGATCTCCACCGCCAGCACCCGGTTGGCGAAGCGGGCGTGGGCCGGCCAGGCCCGCCGGCTCACCGGTCGGCGGGCGCCCAGCACCAGGTCCGAAAGACCGGCCACCACCGGAGCGGCCACTGTCACCAACTCGTTGGGGTCGAGCGACCCGTCGCCGTCCATGAAGCACACCACACCGTCGGCGGGATTGCTGGCAGCCAGGCCGGCCCAGCAGGCGGCGCCGAAGCCGCGGGTGGGCTCGGGCACCACCTGGGCCCCTAGGCTCCTTGCCACCGCGCCCGAGCCGTCGGTCGAACCGTTGTCGACGACGATGGGGCAGTAGCCCGGCGGTATGCCGGCCAGCAGCGCGGGCAGCGCCCCTGCCTCGTCGAGCACGGGAATGATCACGTCGGGCATCTTCGACCTGTTGTAGTCACAGAGGTCTTGCAGGCCGCGGTGATACTCCTAACGATTCGGTGAACTTCGACCGGCGGCGTCGCCCCAAGGCGCCGCTGGGGCATCATCCTGGGATGGCCGGGACGGTGACGGCGCCGCGCGTGCTGGTGGTGGAGGACGACCCCACCGTGTCCGAGGTGGTGAGCCGCTACCTCGAGCGGGAGGGCTTCGTCGTGGACGCCGTCTCGGACGGCGCGGTTGCCCTCGAGCGGGCGTTGGCCGACCCACCCGAGCTGGTCGTCCTCGACGTGATGATCCCGTCGCTCGACGGCTTCGAGGTGTGCCGCCGGCTCCGGGCTGCCGCGTCCGTGCCGGTGATCATGCTCACGGCTCGGGGCGAGGAGGCCGACCGCATCGTGGGCCTCGAGCTCGGGGCTGACGACTACGTGTCCAAGCCCTTCTCGCCCCGAGAGCTGACGGCGCGGGTCAAGGCGGTGCTGCGACGTGCCGCGGGAGCTTTGGCGGCCGCCACCGCCGAGGCGCCCGTGCTCACCGCCGGGCGCCTCGAAGCCGACCCCGTGGCCCATGAGGCCCGTTTGGACGGTCAGCTCGTCTCTTTGACGGCCCGCGAGTTCGACCTGCTCGTCCACCTCATGCGCCACCCCCGTCGGGCCTTTAGGCGAGAGCAGCTCCTCGAGCAGGTCTGGGGGTTCAGCCACGGCGACACCTCCACCGTCACCGTCCACGTCCGCCGTCTCCGCGAGAAGGTGGAGGCCGACCCAGGCCAGCCCCATCACATCCGCACGGTGTGGGGGGTGGGCTACCGGTTCGAGCCGTGAGGCCGGCGCCCGTTGCCGTCGCCATGGTGGCCGCCGGTGGCGTGGCCGCCTCCGCCGCCGCCGCCTGGGCCGGCATGGGCGGGCGAGACGTCATGGTCCTCCTCGGCTGGTCCGTGGGCGGAGCGGCCGGGGCCGGCGTCCTCGCCGCCGTCCTCCTTCGAACGCTCCGCACTCCTCGAGCGACCACCCAGGCCGTGATCGCCGGCCTGGCCCCCGTCGTGGCCGTCGCGGTGGGGGTCTGGGGGGCGGCCGCGGCCATGTTCATCTCCGCCCACGACCTGCGCGCCCTGCTCGTCGTTCTCGTGGGGGCGGGCACCGTCGGAATGGTCACCGCTCTTGCCTTCGGAGCACGCGTGTCCGCCGCCAGCGAGTCCCTGGGCCTCCTCGCCGGCCGGATTGGCGACGATGTCGGCGAGCCGGCGCCGGCGACCGTCCCCCTCGGTGCGCCGGGAGAGCTGGTCGACCTGGCCGCGCAGCTGGAGGCCGCCCTGGCTCGGCTGGCCGAGAGCCGCCAGCAGGCGGCCGCGGTGGAGGAGAGCCGCCGGGAGTTGGTGGCGTGGGTGTCCCACGACCTGCGCACGCCGCTCGCCGGCATCCGGGCGATGGTCGAGGCCCTCGAGGACGGATTGGTCGACGATCCAGCGACCGTCGCCCGCTACTACCGGACCATGCGGGGCGAGACCGATCGCTTGGCTGGCCTCGTCGACGACCTCTTCGAGCTCTCCCGCATCCACGCCGGCGCCCTCAGCCTGGACCTCGAGGAGGTCGCCCTCGACGAGCTGGTCTCCGACGCCCTGGCCGGCGTGGCCGTGGCCGCCGCCGCCAAGGGCATCGACCTGCAGGACCAGGTGGGCTCGCCGGCTCCCGTCGTCGAGCTGTCCATCCCCGAGATGGCGCGGGTCGTCCGCAACCTGCTCGACAACGCCATCCGTCACACGCCGAGGGGCGGCACGGTTCGGATCGAGGCCCTCGCCGACGACGCCGGCCAGGCCGCGGTGGTATCGGTCACGGACGGCTGCGGCGGCATCCCCCTCCCCGACCTGCCCCGGGTCTTCGAGCTCGCCTACCGGGGCGACGCCGCCCGCACGCCCTCCGACGGCGGCGCCGGCCTCGGGTTGGCCGTGGCTCGCGGCCTCGTGGAAGCCCACGACGGCGAGATCAGCGTGGCCAACGAGGGGGACGGGTGCCGGTTCACCATCCGCCTGCCCGTCGCGCTGGGCCGCCGGTGAGGGTCCTGGTCACCGGCGGGGCGGGTTTCATCGGCTCGCACGTGGTGGACGCGCTCCTCGCCGGCGGGGCGACGGTGCGGGTGGTCGACAGCCTGGCCGCCCACGGCACCGTCCCCGACCACCTCGACCGTCGCGTCGAGCTGCTCGTGGGGGAGGTGGCCGACCCGGCCGTGGCCGAGGCGGCGGTGGCGGGGATCGACGCTGTCTGCCACCAGGCGGCCAAGGTCGGCCTCGGCTTGGACTTCGGCGACGTGAGCGACTACGCGGCGGCCAACGACCTGGGTACCGCCCGCCTCCTCGAGGCCCTGTGGCGGCGCTCGTTCTCCGGCCGGCTGGTGCTGGCCAGCAGCATGGTGGTCTACGGCGAGGGGCGCTACCGCTGCGCCACCCACGGCGACGTGCGCCCCCCGCCCCGCACGGAGGCCGACCTCGCCGCCGGCTGTTTCGACCCTCCCTGCCCCCGCCCCGGCTGTCGCCGGTCCCTCGACTGGGCCGCCATCGACGAGGCCTCGCCGCTCGACCCCCGAAACGTCTACGCCGCCACCAAGGTGCACCAGGAGCAACTGTGTGCGCTGTGGGGGCGGGAGGCGGGCGCGACGGTGGTGGCCCTCCGGTACCACAACGTCTACGGGCCGAGGATGCCCCACGCCACGCCCTACGCCGGGGTGGCGTCGCTGTTCCGTAGCGCCCTGGTGGACGGCCGGGCCCCGGAGGTGTTCGAGGACGGGGGGCAGTACCGCGACTTCGTCCACGTGCGGGACGTGGCGCGGGCCAACGTGCTCGCCCTGACTCGCCCGGACGTGGCGTCGGGCGCCTACAACGTGGCCAGCGGCACGCCCCACACCGTGGGTGAGCTGGCCACCGCGCTCAGCGCCGCTCTCGATCCTCGCTTTCCCCCGCAGGTCACCGGGCGATGGCGGTCGGGCGACGTCCGCCACGTGGTGGCGGCGCCGGCCCGCGCCGCCGAGGCCTTGGACTTCGTGGCGGAGATCGGGTTCGCCGACGGCATGGCCGAGTTCGCTCGTGCTCGTCCGAGCGGGGCGGGCCCTCGGGGCGGGGGCCGTTCGCAAGGCGGCCAGGGACGCGACCTGCCGGCACGCCACCTTGGTGGGCGCTGATCCAGGCGAGGCGCAGCTGGCCTCGCCGCTTGGCCCGGCCACCGTGGGGTTCGCCGTCGCCGGCGTCGCCGCCATCGCCCTTTCCGTCGAGGTGGCCTCGGGCGGTCCCATCTTCGTCGCCCGCTGGGGCATCCTCGCCCGCCTCACGGCGTGGGTGGTGGTGTGGGCGGTGGGGGTGGCGTGCGCCCTCCGCCTGCCCCGGCGAGTGGCCATGGGAGCCGTCTTCACCCTGGCTGTTGCCCTTCGCCTGGGGGCCCTGGCCGGACCGCCCGTGCTCTCCGACGACCTCTACCGGTACGCCTGGGACGGGCGCGTGCAGGCCGCCGGCGTCGACCCCTACCTCTACCCGCCGTCGTCCCCGCAGCTGGCATCCCTCCGCGAGGGCTGGCTGTGGCCCGACGACCGGGGGTGCGAGCGGCTGGAGCGCCCACCGGGTTGCACGCGCCTCAACCGTCCCGCCGAGCGCACCATCTACCCGCCCCTCGCCCAGGCCTGGTTCGCCACGGTCTACCGCCTGGCCGGCACCGGTGCCGCCCACAAGGCGTGGCAGGTGGCCGGCCTCCTCGGCGACGTCGCCCTCGTGGGCCTCCTGCCGATGGTGCTGCGGGCCTGGGGCCGGGACGAGCGCTGGACGGCGCTCTACGCCCTGTCGCCGTTCCCGGTGGTGGAGGTGGTCAACAACGGTCATGTCGACGGGCTGGCCGCCCTGTTGGTGGTCGGCGCTGTCCTCGCCGCCGCCCGCCGCCGACCGGGGTGGGGTGGGGTGCTGCTCGGCGCCGCCGCCCTGGTCAAGCTCTATCCGGTGCTCCTGGTGGTCGCACTGGTCGGCGCGCCCGCGGGTGGGAGGCGCCTCTCGTCCGTCGGGCGTGCCGCCGGCCCGGCTGCCGCCGTGCTGGCCGCCGGCTACCTCCCCCACGTGGCCGCCGTCGGCGTCCGGGTCCTCGGCTACCTCCCCGGATACCTTCGCGAGGAGGATTACACGCAGGGCGGCCGCTACCTCCTGGCCGGGCTCCTCCCCGTCCCCGGCCTTTCGACCTCGATCGTCGCCGCCGCCGGTCTCGGCGCCGTCATCGCCTGGGTCCTCGTGACCCGGCCGTCTGTCCCCCGCGCCGGCCTCGCCCTCATGGGCGCCCTCCTGCTGGTCACCACGCCCGTGCAGCCGTGGTACGCGGTGACGCTGCTGGCCCTGGCCACCGTCGCCGTGGCACCCCGGTTCGCCCTGGTGGCGGCGGCTGGCTACCCGTACTACCTCGCGGTCATCCTCGACGCCCCCCACCAGGACGCCGTGGGCCGGGCCTCCTACGGGACCGCCCTGGCCGGGGTGGCCCTGGGGGCGTGGCTGAACAAGGGCCGCCGAGCGGCCTGAGGCTCACCGACACCGGAGAGCACTCACGCCCGCCCCCCGTCGCCGGTCGAGACGCGCCCGTGCCGCAGCAGGCGCCAGACGTAGAGCAGGGTGGACGCCAGGAACACCAGCCCCGTGAACAGCAGCCAGCGTCCGAGATAGGGCTGCACGCTGCGCCCCGACGCCTCCTCGTAGGTCCGCCGGTTCAGTCCCAGCACGAGCGGGAAGGCGACCAGCAGCACGAGGCCCGACAGCACGGTGGGGACCCGCACGAAGTTCACCGCCGACGGGCGTGGCCCGCGTCGGCCGAGGCGAGATGCCGCTCCGTCGAGGAGGGCGTAGAGGGGGTACAGCACCAGGTCGTGGCCCACGATGGCTCCCGCGAACCACACGCCGATCATCTGGCGGCGGAGGAGCGGGCCAGCCGGAGGGCGGCGTAGCCGGAGATCCCGAAGCACGCGGCCACGGACATCAGGTGGAGGGGGCCCAACCCGTACCACCGCCGCCACATGGTCACGCGGGTTCGCCAGGGGAAGAAGGTGAGCTGGCGCACCACTTGGTGTTGTGCACGCCCGAGGCGGCGGGAACGATAACCCGGGCGGGGTAGCCGTGGTCGAGGGACAGCTCGGCGCCGTTGACCCGCAGGGCGAGCAGAGAGCGGGGGTCACGCAGCTGGCGCCGGGACAAGGTGGCATGGGAGAAGTCCCCGCCCCGCTGGA
>JALYHF010000308.1 GCA_030776745.1 Actinomycetota bacterium
GGCCGGCAGGGGCGCCGGGCCCGCCGGGACGAGCAGATGCCGGGCACGGCCCCACCGCCGGCGACCGAGCGCGAAGCAGCGGCACCGGGACCGTCACGAGAGCCGGGCACGGCGGCGACGCAGCCCGAGGCGGGAGCCGAAGAGCCGACGGCGGCGTCGGCGGAGCCAACCGCGGCGGAGCCAACCGCGACGGAGCCAGCCACGACGGAGCCGTCGGTCGACCAGCAGCCCGAGGGCACCGAGGAGAGGGACGAATAGATGGGCCAGAAGGTCAACCCGTACGGGTTCCGCCTCGGTGTCACAACCGACTGGAAGTCGCGCTGGTTCAACGATCGGGACTACCCCGACCAGGTGATCGAGGACTGGAGGATCCGCCACTACCTGATGTCGCAGCTCGAGCGGGCGGCCGTCAGCCGGATCGAGGTCGAGCGGACACGGGACCGGCTGCGCATCGACCTCCACACGGCGAGGCCGGGCATCGTCATCGGGCGCCGGGGGGCCGAGGCCGACCGCCTCCGGACTCATCTGGCCAAGCTGACGGGCAACGCCAAGGTGCAGCTCAACATCCAAGAGATCAAGCAGCCCGAGCTCGATGCCGCCCTCATCGCCCAGGGCATCGCCGATCAGCTCACCGGCCGGGTGAGCTTCCGGCGGGCCATGAAGCGGGCCGTGCAGACCGTGCAGAAGGCCGGGGCGCAGGGCATCCGGGTGCAGTGCGCCGGTCGCCTGGGCGGCAGCGAGATGTCACGCCGAGAGGCCTACCGCGAAGGGCGGGTTCCCCTGCACACGCTGCGGGCCGACATCGACTACGGCTTCCGCGAGGCCCGGACCACGTTCGGTCGCATCGGCGTGAAGGTGTGGATCTACAAGGGCGACATCCTCCCCTACAGGATCTCCACCGAGGACAAGATCAGCCGGGAAGCAGCCATGGCGGTGGGGGAGACCTCGGGGCAGGGACGGCCTCGCCGGATCATCTCGGCGGGGGGCGGGCGGCGGCGTCCCGACCAGGGCGATCCCGGAGCGGATGCCGCGGTGGCCGCCGGTCCTCCCGTGGAGGAGGTGGCGGAGGTCACCGAGGCCAAGCCCATCATCCCCGAGGTCGATCCCGACATCGAGCGCCTCTTGGCCGAGGAGGAGGAGATCGAGCGCCGCACCCGCGAGCACCACGAGGCCCCGCACTTCCGGAGGGAGGACTGATGGGTGCGCCTGTTTCGCCTCGCACCCAGACCAACCTCTGGTCGGGAGGCGATGGCCCATGTTGATGCCGAGGAAGGTGAAGCACCGCAAGCAGCAGCGCGGGCGCCTGTCGGGCAAGGCCAAGGGCGGGACCACCATCACCTTCGGCGACTACGCCATCCAAGCCCTGGAGCCGGGATGGATCTCGGCCCGCCAGATCGAGGCGGCCCGAATCGCCATGACCCGCCACGTGCGACGGGGCGGCAAGGTCTGGATCCGGGTCTTCCCCGACAAGCCGGTCACCCAGAAGCCGGCCGAGACGCGCATGGGTTCCGGCAAGGGGAACCCCGAGCTGTGGGTCGCGGTCGTGAAGCCGGGCCGGATCCTGTTCGAGCTGGCCGGCGTGGGCGACGACCTGGCCCGGGCGGCCATGGAGCGCGCCATACAGAAGCTGCCCATCAAGGCCAGGTTCGTCCTGCGCCGCGAGCAGGAGGAGGTGGAGCTCTGATGCCAAAGGCACGCGCCGAGGAGCTGCGGGGACTGACGGTCGACGAGCTGGAGTCCCGCTTGGCCGAGGCCAAGCAGGAACTGTTCAACTTGCGCTTCCAGCTGGTGACCGGCCAGCTGGACAACGTGGCCCGGATCAGCCACGTCAGGAAGGACGTGGCCCGCATCAACACCATCCTTCGCGATCACGAGATCGCCGCCGCCGAGGCCCACACCGGAGCGCAGCGATGACCGACACGCCCTCCGCCCCGCCCACCCGAGTGAACCGCCGCAAGACGCGGGACGGCACGGTCGTGTCCAACGCCATGGACAAGACGGCGATCGTGTCGGTGATCGAGCGTGTCCGCCACCCGCGCTACGCCAAGACCGTGCAACGCACCAAGCGTCTCTACGCCCACGACGAGCAGAACGACGTGCGGGTGGGCGACCGCGTGCGGGTGCAGGAGACCCGCCCGCTGTCCAAGCTCAAGCGGTGGCGGGTCGTAGAAGTGCTGGAACGAGCCAGATGATCCAGCAGGAGTCGCGACTGCGCGTGGCCGACAACTCGGGAGCCAAGGAGGTCCTCTGCATCAAGGTGCTCGGGGGCTCCAAGAGGCGCTACGCGACCATCGGCGACATCTTCGTCGCCACCGTGAAGGACGCCATCCCCGGCGCCGCCGTCAAGAAGGGCGACGTGGTGAAGTGCGTCGTGGTGCGGACCAAGAAGGAGAAGCGGCGGCCCGACGGGAGCTACATCCGATTCGACGAGAACGCCGCCGTTCTCATCAACGAACAACAGCAGCCGCGAGGGACGCGCATCTTCGGGCCGGTCGGCCGGGAGCTGCGGGACAAGAGGTTCATGCGCATCGTCTCGTTGGCCCCGGAGGTGTTGTGATGAAGCTGAGGAAGGGCGACCGGGTCCGCGTGCTCACCGGGAAGGACCGGGGCAAGGAGGGCGAGGTCATGCGCGCCTTGCCTGCCACGGGCAAGGTCATCGTGGAGGGCGTGAACGTGGCCAAGCGCCACCAGCGGCCCACCAAGGCCACCATGCAGGGCGGCATCATCGACAAGGACATGCCGCTGCCGGCGTCGGCGGTGGCCATCCTGTGCCCCACCGACGGCCCCACCCGTATCGGCTACCGCTTCGAGGACACCGGCACCGGGCGGCGCAAGGTACGCATCTGCAGGAAGTGCGGGGGTGATCTGTGATGGCCGTCACCACGCCGGCCGGCACCGCCGAGCGCCCGCGGCTGAAGCAGCGCTACGACGCCGAGACCCGTCAGCAGCTGAAGGAGCAACTGGGGCTGGCCAACGTGATGGAGGTCCCCCGCTTCGAGAAGATCGTGGTCAACATGGGGGTGGGGCGGGCCACCCAGCAGGCGTCCCTGCTCGAAGGAGCGGTGCGCGACCTGACCACCATCACCGGTCAGAAGCCGCTGGTCACCAAGGCCAGGCGCTCGATCGCGGGCTTCAAGCTCCGCGAGGGCAACGCCATCGGCGCCAAGGTCACGCTGCGGGGCGACCGCATGTGGGAGTTCCTGGACCGCCTCATCAGCCTGGCCATCCCCCGCATCCGCGATTTCCGCGGCATGCCCGCCGACTCGTTCGACGGGCACGGGAACTACACGTTCGGCGTCGGCGAGCAGCTCATCTTCCCCGAGATCGACTACGACAAGGTCGACACGACCCGGGGCATGGACATCACCATCGTCACCACCGCTCGCACGGACGCCCAGGGCCGGGCGCTCCTGGAGGCGTTCGGGTTCCCGTTCACCCGAGAGGGCCGGTCGTGACGACCGAGGGAGGCACGAAGTAGGAATGGCCAAGAAGGCGCTCATCGAGAAGCAGCAGCACAAGCCCAAGTTCAAGGTGCGGGGCTACACTCGCTGCCGTCGCTGCGGCCGGCCCCGGGCCGTGTACCGCAAGTTCGGCCTGTGCCGCATCTGCCTGCGGGAACTGGCCCATGCCGGCGATCTGCCCGGTGTCACCAAGGCGAGCTGGTGACGCCATGACCATGACCGATCCCATCGCCGACATGCTCACCCGCCTGCGCAACGCCAACACCGCCATGCACGACACCGTGAAGATGCCGTCCTCCAAGCTCAAGGAGGCCCTGGCCGCCATCCTCGAGAAGGAGGGCTACATCGACGGCTTCAGCGTCCACGACGATGCCGCTCGTCCTGGTCGCGTGCTCGAGGTCCGCATGAAGTACTCGCCCGAACGGGCCCGCACCATCTCGGGCCTCCGTCGCATCTCCAAGCCCGGCCTGCGCGTCTACAGCAAGGCCGACCGGCTGCCGCGGGTGCTCGGAGGCCTCGGCGTGGCGGTGCTCTCCACCAGCCAGGGGCTCATGACCGACCGTGAGGCGCGCCAGCGCCGCATGGGCGGCGAGATCCTCTGTTACGTGTGGTAGGTCTGATGTCGAGAGTCGGACGATCACCAATCCCCGTCCCCGCCGGTGTCGACGTGTCCGTCGCCGGGCGGCGCATCAGCGTCAAGGGCCCGAACGGCGTGCTCGAGCGGGACCTGCCCGGGGACATCACGGTTCGCCAGGAGGACGGGAGCCTCCTCGTGGAGCGCCCCGACGACCAGCGCCACAACCGCGCCCTGCACGGGTTGGCTCGATCGCTGGTGAACAACATGGTCCTGGGAGTCACCAGCGGGTTCGCCAAGGACCTGGAGATCGTGGGTGTCGGGTACCGGGCCACCATCCAGGGCCCGGACAGGATCGAGCTGGCGCTCGGCTTCAGCCACACCGTGCCGGTGGCGGCGCCACCGGGCATCAACTTCGAGGTTCCCAGCCCCACCCGGATCCGGGTCAGCGGCATCGACAAGGAGCTCGTGGGGCAGGTGGCGGCCGACATCCGCAAGCTCCGCAAGCCGGAGCCCTACAAGGGCAAGGGCGTCCGCTACGCCGGCGAGGTCGTCACCCGCAAGGCCGGAAAGGCGGGCAAGTAGATGTCGGGAGGAAGGCCATGACCTCGACCAAGCGGGTGCAGGCGCTGAGACGGCGCCGGCACCAACGGGTGCGCAAGAAGGTGACGGGCACCAGCGAGCGCCCTCGCATGGCCGTCTTCCGCTCGAACCGCCACATGGTGGCCCAGGTCATCGACGACTCGAGGGGGCACACCCTGGCCGCTGCCTCCACCGTCGAGAGCGACGTCCGCTCGGCGGCGCCGGCCAACAAGACGGCGGCGGCCGCCGAGGTGGGCCGGCTGGTGGCCGAACGGGCCAAGGCGGCCGGAGTGGCGCGCGTGGTCTTCGACCGCGGGGGCTTCCGCTACCACGGCCGGGTTGCCGCGGTGGCCGAAGCGGCCCGCCGAGCGGGACTGGAGCTCTGAGGGTGAACAGCAGCGGCACGAGAGCAGGTTGGCCAATGGCGAGGAGAGACGATGGCTGAGTCGCAGTTCGAGGAGCGCGCCATCGGCCGCCCCAACCGGGTGGCCAAGGTCGTCAAGGGCGGCCGTCGGTTCTCCTTCGCCGCTCTCATGGTCGTGGGCGACGGCAACGGCAGGGTGGGGCTCGGCTACGGAAAGGCGAAGGAGGTGGCGCTGGCCATGCAGAAGGCCGCCGACGACGGCCGGAAGAACGTCTTCAGGGTGCCCCTGGCCGGCTCCACCATCATCCATCCCGTCATCGGTGAGGCCGGCGCCGGCCGGGTCCTGCTCAAGCCGGCTGCGCCGGGCACCGGGGTCATCGCCGGGGGGGCCGCCCGCATCATCCTCGAGGCGGCCGGGATCCACGACGTGCTGGCCAAGTCACTCGGCTCCTCCAACGCCATCAACGTGGCCCACGCCACCATCGCCGGCCTGAAGGCCCTCAAGTCCCCCGACGAGGTGGCCCGCCTCCGCGGCAAGTCGCCGGAGGAGGTGTCCCCCCGAGGGGTGCTGCGGGCCTACCAGGAGACGCAGCGGGGCGCCCACGTGCCCAGAGAGGTGGCCTGATGTCGGCTGGCGCCACGCCCCGCACCCTGCGGGTCACCCAGGTCCGGTCCGGTATCGGCTCCAAGCCCAAGCACCGGGGGACCCTCCGGGCCCTGGGCCTCGGGCGCATCGGGCGTACCAACGTGCTGCCCGACCGACCCGAGGTCCGGGGCATGCTGGCCCGGGTGCCCCATCTCGTCACGGTCGAGGAGGTGACCCCATGAAGGTCCACGACCTGAAGCCGGCGCCGGGCTCGTCGCGGCCCCGCCGGCGGGTGGGCCGGGGCACGGCCGGCAAGGGCGGCAAGACGGCGGGGCGGGGGACGAAGGGCCAGGGCGCCCGGGAC
>JALYHF010000309.1 GCA_030776745.1 Actinomycetota bacterium
AGCAGGGCCCGGGCGGCGGTCGGGCCCAGGCGGAGCCGGAGCCGGAGACGGCGCTGCAGGACGACCAGCAGGGCGGCGGCACCGGCCGTGACGGCGAACGAGTGGGCGACTCCCAGGGCCACGACGCGTGCCTCGCCGGGGGCCGCCGAGGCCACCACCACCATGAGCACGGCGCCCACCCCGGCGACGGCCAGGCCCACCAGTGCCGGCGAGGCGGCGTCCCCGGCCGCCGTCGAGGCCCGCGACAGGAGCAAGAAGAGGGCGTACCCGGCCAGGCCGGCCGCGTAGGCCACCAGGACCTTGGCCACCAGCCGGGCGCCGGCGGGGTCGATGGCGCCGAGGCGGACCAGGCCGAGGACCGGTTGGGCCAGGGCGGCGAGGAGGGCGGCCGCCGGCAGGACCAGCAGCGCCGTACGCCGTGCCCCGGTGGCCAGGTCCTCGCCGAACCGGCCCCATCGCTCGGCGTGGGCGTGGGAGGCGAGGACCGGGTACAGCGCCGTGAAGATGGGGTGGGCCACCAGCGCCACCGGCAGCAGGAAGAAGGTGTAGGCGATCTGGTAGGCCACCACGCCTCCCTCCACGCCGTTGGCCAGCACGACGGTGGTGGCGACGAGGACCTGGGCGGCGGCCAGCAGCAGTGATCCCCACAGGCCGGTTCGGACGACGGCCCGGAGCTGTGGGTGGCGGGGTTCGAGCCGCGGCCGCAGACGGAACCCCGTTCGGAGCAGGGCCATGACGGGAACGGCGGACATGGCCAGCACGCCTCCCGTGGTGCCCAGGGCCAGCACGAGACGGGGCCCGACGCCCGGGTCGACCCCCGCCCCGCCCCCGTTGGCCATGGCCACGAACACGACCATGGTGGCCGCCACCACCACGTTGTTGGCCACCGGGGCGAAGGCGGCCGCCGAGAACCGCCGCTGGGCGTTCAGCACGGCACCGGCCACGGCGCCCACGCAGTACAGCAGGAGCTGGGGGAGGAAGAACCAGAGGAAGAAGCTCCCCACCCGCACCTCCTGGCGTCGGACGGCCGCGTCCTCGACGCCCAGGGTCAGCAGGCGCATCACGTCGTGGCGGGCCACGAGGAGCACGGCGGTCAGCGTGCCCAGGACGGCCAGGCTCATGGCCAGCAGGGTCCCGGCCAGCCGCTCCACCTCCTCACGGCGGCCTCCGTCGAACAAGGCCACGAAGCTGGGCACGAGCGGCGCCGACAGCAGACCGGCGGCCAGCAGCTCGAACAGGACCGTGGAGACCAGGTTGGCGCTCTGGTAGGTGTTGCCGAGGAAGGTCGTGCCCAGGGCGGCGCCGACGGCCAGCACGCGGACGAACCCGGTGGCACGGGAGAGGGCGTTCCACGCCGAGATGGTGAGGGAAGGGCGGCCCGGCGCGGCGCGACGGGAACCCAGCGCCCGGGTCACGCCGCCGTCTCGGGCACCAGGCGGGTGGCTCCGGGGCCGATCCCGAAATGGCCCACCTTCCCGGCGGCGAGGTCCCGCAGGGCGTACACCACGGCGAAGCGGCCCCGGAAGTCCTCCACGTTGTCGACCGTGGACAGCAGTGCCGCCAGCTGGTCGTCCTGGCGGAGCTGGCCGACGAAGACGGCACGCTGGGCCGGCTGGTTCCCCGCCTCCGGCTGGCGGGGGCCGGGCTCGGCCGCCAGCACCCGCGAGCCGGCCTGGCGAGCGAGCTGGCCGGCCAGGGGCACGGCCAGCTCCTCGTTGGGCACCTCGGCGCCGGGCGCCGAGACCACGACGAAGCGGGTGTCGGGGCCGGCCAGGGCGGCCACGTCGGGAACGGGGCCGGCGGGAGCCTCGAGCTCCAAGAAGGCGGTACTGCGCAGGGCGGCCAGCAGCCCGGCCGGCTCGGCTCCCGTCAAGGCCGCCACCAGGCGGGTGACGAGGGCGCGGCGAAGCGTGTCCGACGTGCGGGACGTCGAGCCGAGGATGGCCGCCAGCGCCGCCGCGTCGTCGGGCTTCTCCAGCTTGAGCTTGGAGGTGAACCACAGGGTGCCCTGGACCCGGGCCTCGGCCGCCGCCAGGGAGGCGCTCAGCTCCTCGACGGGGTCCCGCTCGATGCCGTGGACGGCCAGCATCAGGACGGGGACGTCGCGGAGGCGCCCGGCCACCGCCTCGTTGTCGGCCTCCTGGGCGAACCTCGTCCACCCGCCCAGCTCACGCTGCAGGCGGGCGTTCTCCTGGTCGGTGCGATCGACGCGCTCCCTCACCCCGTCGAGGCGGCTCTTGAGGGCGTCCACGGTCGCCTGGTCCACCACGGTGGCCCCCACCGCGATCCCGATGGCGACGGCCAGGAAGACGGCGGTCAGGGACACGAGGTGGAAACGGAAGTTGACCACGGCTCAGTGGGTGGCCGACCGCCAGAACTCCCGGACCAGGAACCAGATGCTCTCAAAGTAGACCCGGGGGACGAAGGCCACGGCGACGACCACGAAGCACAGCATGGCGGCCAGGAGGAAGAAGGTGAGGTCACGGGTGCGGATGCGGCTGCCGTACAACCTGCTCACCCCCTTGGCGTCCACCAGCAGCTGTCCCACCTTGAGCCGCGTCAGGAAGGTGGAGGCCATCCCCTCGCGGCCCTTGTCGAGGAACTCCACCATCGAGCCGTGGGTGCCCACGGCCACGATGAGCTCGGCCCCCTTCTCGTAGGCCAGCACCATGGCCACGTCCTCGCTGGTGCCGGCCGACGCCAGCTTGACGTAGGGGACGCCCAGCTCGTCGAGGCGGGAGGCGCCGGGGGCCGTGCCGCCCGGGTAGGCGTGGACCACCAGCTCGGCGCCGGCGCGGAGGGCGTCGGTAGACACCGAGTCGAAGTCGCCCACGATCACGTCCGGCGTGAGGCCGAACTCGCGCAGGGCGTCGGCGCCGCCGTCCACGGCCACGAGCACCGGGCGCATCTCGCGCACGTAGCTGCGGAGATGGGCCAGGTCCTCCTTGTAGTCGGCGCCTCGAACCACCACCAGGACGTGGCGCCCCCTCATGTCGGTGCGCAGCTCGGGCAGCTCGGGGTTGTCGAAGGCCAGATGGTGCTCGCGGGCGAGGTACTCGAGGGTGTTGGCGGCGAAGCGTTCGAGCTCGCCCCCCAGGGCTCGCTTGGCCTGTTCGTAGGCCTGCTCCAGCGTCTCCAGGTCCTGGCGCACGCCCTCGGCGACGACGGCGCCGTCCATCCACACCTCGGCGCCCTGGATGCGCAGCTGTTGGCCCTCGCCCACCCGGTCCATCACCTGGTGCCCCACGCCGTCGACCAGTGGGATGCCAGCGGCCGCCACCAACAGCGGGCCCACGTTGGGATAGCGACCCGAAAGCGAGGCCGAGGCGTTCACCACCCCCCCCACCCGCGCCTGGACGAGGCCCTCGGCGGCCACGCGGTCCAGGTCCTCGTGGTCGATGACGGCGACGTCACCGGGGTGCAGGCGCTTGACCAGGTCCTTCGTGCGCCGGTCGACGCGCGCCGGCCCGGACGCCACCGTCGCCTCGACGGCCTTCTTGGCCGACGTCACGATGCACGCTCCCTGGCCGCCGCGGCCAAGAGCTCCTCGGCGTGGCGCCGAGCGGCTCCGCTCCCCGGTTGGCCCGAGAGCATCCGTGACAGCTCCGTCAGCCGAGCGTCGCCGGCCACCACCCGGGCCTCGGCCACCGTTCGGCCGGCCCGCTCGGCCTTGGCCACGGCCACCTGGTGATCGGCGAAGGCCGCCACCTGCGGCAGGTGGGTGACGACCAGCACCTGGCGGTCCGGCCCGGCGCCGGCATCGCCGGCCAGGGCGGCCAGCGCCCGCCCCACGGCCAGCGCCGCCTGGCCTCCGATGCCGGCGTC
The DNA here is from genome assembly GCA_030776745.1 of Actinomycetota bacterium. Lineage (GTDB taxonomy): Bacteria > Actinomycetota > Acidimicrobiia > Acidimicrobiales > JALYHF01. The sequence goes on from JALYHF010000309.1 coordinate 3,826, forward strand.
GACCTCGTCGAA
>JALYHF010000310.1 GCA_030776745.1 Actinomycetota bacterium
CGGGTGACGCAGCGGAATGCACGAATCTCGATTTGCTCCTGGGCCTGAGGGCGACGGCAGACCGCTCCGTCGCACGGCTCCGTCGCACAGTTCGTTGGCGTTCGCGTCCCACATACGTCCCACAAGACAGCGCGCACTGGGGGGCACTATGGGGCACTGGCGGTCACTCAATGTACCGCCTGACCAGGGATTTACAGAAGGTCCCAGGTGAACGAAACGCATTGGCTTGCATGACCGCGCAAGGGGTCGGGGGTTCGGATCCCTCACGGTCCACCGGCAAAAGTTCTGGCGCCTAAGAGGCCTTGGCCCGGTACTCCTCGATGGCGCCCGCAGGGATATGGGCGATTCCCTCGAGCATCACGTAGCGGATCTTGCGCTCGTGCACGAGGCGGAGGAGCTCGCGGGTTGGAACGCCGAGCCGACGGGCCACGTCTGTGGCGCGGAGGGGTTCAGCGGGCATCGGAGCCTCCCGGCGAGTCGTCGAGCCAAGTCTACGGCTGAGCAGGCGAATCTGAGCCTCCACTGGGCGCTGGTCTGGACGGCTTGGCGTCGCCGCTCGGTAGGGAAGGGGCATGAGCGAAGGCGCCTCTCGGCCCCCGGAACCTTGGGAGTCATGCAACGGCTATTTGGCGCGTACTGCATGGCGGTCCTCCTCATCGGCAACGTGGTGTTGATCCTGGACACCAGCGGAGACCTGAACCGGACGGACGTGTCGGCCAGCGTCGTCTCCGTCGGCGTGGCCGTGGTCGGGCTGCTGTCGCTCGTCGGGGGGCGGATCGTGTGCCGTCACTCGACACGAGCGGCCCGGCCCAACTCGTCAGCAGCTACCGAAGCCGGTTCTTCGCCCGCGTCGCTTGGGCCGAGGCGTCGGCGCTCATCGGCCTGGTCGGCTTCCTTGTCCTAGCCGGCGGGGCTTGGGTCTACGGCATCGGGCTTGCGGCGTCACTTGCCGGCTTCGCTCTGGCGGCACCGACACGGGCCTCGGTGCGACGGGAGCAGGAACAGATCACCGCGTCGGGGAGAAGCCTCGATCTCCTCGAGGTCTTGGGCGCCACGGGACGCTCTGGGCCGGGCTGACGGTTGGGCTGCGACTGTTCTCGCAACGCTCCCAGGAGCGCAGGTCCTTCCACACCCTCGACGCACGTGGGGTGTTGCCCATTTGCCAGGGTGCGGTCAGGGGGACGGCAGCACCTCTCGACGCTGGCCTGCCGTAGCCTCTGCTCGCCATGGCGCACCTGGAGGTGGTGGGGAGGGGTGTCGCACAGCTGGTCCCGCTGGAGTCGGACCGTTTCACCGTGGGACGGGCGGACACCAACCAACTGGCGTTGACGGACGATCCGTCCGTCTCCCGGCTGCATGCCGTCCTCGAGCGCTACCCCGGCGGCTGGGCCATCCGTGACCTCGGGTCCCGCAACGGCACCTCGGTGCAGGGGCAGCGGTTGGCCGGCGAGAGGCCGCTCCACCCGGGCGACGAGATCCTGGTGGGCTCGACGCGCATCGTGTTCCACAGCGGCGAGCCGGCCGACCCCTCACCGGCCACGGAGACGGTCGAGCCACTCCCGCGGGTGACGCCCCGTGAGCACGACGTGCTCGTCGCGCTGTGCCGGCCGGTGGCGTCCCGCGGGCCCTTCTTGGAGCCGGCGTCCACGAAGGAGATCGCCGACCAGCTCTTCGTGAGCGAGGCCGCGGTGAAGCAGCACCTGCTGCGGCTGTACGAGAAGTTCCGGATCGAGGAGGGCGACGGCCGCCGTGTCCGTCTTGCCAACGAGGCCCTGCGCCGAGGGGCGGTGAGCCTGGCCGACGTGCGTCCCCAGCCGGACTGACGCTCCCACGGCTCGGCGGAGGCCGCCCTACAAGCAGAGCGAGCCGACGTCCACCACGTCGCCGGCCAGACACTTCTTCTCGGCGTCGGTGTGGGCGTGCTTGCGCCGCAGCGCCTCGACGTCGGGCCGGTGGGGGTGGTCCGCTCCACCGGAGGGGTGCATGAGCGAGCCGGCGTCGTTGGCATGGGACAGCCCGAGGGCGTGCCCGAGCTCATGGGTGGCCACCACCTTCCGACGAGATTGGTCCAGGCGGCAGTCGGCGCAGACCACCACCGACACCCGCTCGTAGTGGCCGTGCCGGTCCAGCTCCGGCTCCACCAGGCCCTGCAGCTTGGGAACGCCGAGATCGGCCAGCTCCTGTCGCGTGGCGCGACAGACCACGATGCGCTCGGCGTCTTCGTCGCAGGGTCCGCTCCCCGCCGCCCACGTGAGCCGCACCCCGACATCGGCTCGGTTCCACTGGGTTACCGCCCACCGGGTGGCCCGCTGCCAGGCGGGGTCGCCGGTCTTGTCGACCACCACCAGGTCTCGCCGTTCGCTCGGCCAGTGGCCGTCGTTCGGCTCTGCCTGCACCGGGGCGACCCTGAAAGCCAGGACGGTGGCGAACACCGCCGAGGCGGCGGCGGCGGCGGTCAGCCCGAGGACTCGCGCCAGGCGGCGGGAGAGATGTCGGTCGCTCGCTGGCTGTTGGTTGACGTTGAAGAGTGGCGGCATCGTGGCTCCTGGTACGAGGGTTTCGTGCTCTTCCTAAATGTGGACGCCAGGGGGCCGCGGCAAACTGCACCTGCGGTGACATGTGCACCCCGCCGAGGTGACAATTCCCTCACCCTTTGGTAAGGGCGAGGGGTGGACGAGGCGAGGACGAGTGTCACTCGTCGGTGATCGCGAGGCGGCGGCGAGGGGGACGAACGAACCTGGGAAGACGCGGCGCATGGAGACAAACACGGGCTGGGGGAGGTGTCTTCTCGACCGTAAGTGCGCCGGTCCCTCAGCGTGCTTCGCAGTGGCGCGGGAGGCGTTGCGTGTCAGCTGGCGCTGGAGTCGGCCTCGGGCATCGGGTAGTCCCCTTCCACGTCGCTGACCTCGTCCAGCGCCTCCTGGATGGCGGCCAACACGGCCCGAGGATCTTCCGGCGACGCCGGTCGAGCGGGGTCTTGGGGGCTGAGCTGCACTGTCTGGGCCGACTGGAGCACCTGGCGGGTGCGCCTCAGCGCCGAGTCGGTCCCAGACAGCTCACCGTCGTCGTAGGTGACGGACGCCTCCTCCTGGCCGACGCGGCCTCGCACCGTGAACCGCACCGGCCGTCGTCTCCCTAGCGGGTGACGTTGCGGATGGCGTCTCGGACCCGGTCGACGAGGCCCACGAAGGGCCCGACGACAACGTTGCCCACCGCGCTCTCGGGACCGTGGGGGTGGGGATGCGTGGGAGCCACGGCCTCGGCGGCCCGGACGGCCTTGGCCATGGTCTCGAGCTGCTCGGGCGTCTGGGACTGGCGGAGCCGGGGGAAGATCTCCTGCTCCTCGTTGCGGGCGTGGGTGAGGACCAGCCCCTTCACCGTCTGCAGTCGCTCGGGGAACTCGGCGCCGTCCACGCCCGTCTGCTCCAGGTCCGACAGCGCCTTCTTGGCCTCGTCCTCCTCGGCGGTGCGGGCGTCGGCCAGGCGGTCGCCCTCCTCCACCGCCGTGCGGATGGCCGGGTACACGACCTCCTCCTCGGCCGTCTCGTGGACGGCCAGCAGTCGCACCAGCTGCTCGAACGGCTCCTTCCGGCCCTCGCCGTCGGCCTGCTCCAGCCGGGCGAAGAGCTGCTCGGCCTCTCGGTGCTGGCGGAGGAGGAACTCCACCACGTCTTCGGCGCTGCCGGCCTCTTCGGTGGTGCCCATCGACATCTCGCACCTGCCTTTCCATCACGATGACGGGTCGACTCGCGCCGATACCCTCACCAGAGTGTCGGCAAACGGTCACTTCACGGTGGCCGACCCGTGCGAGGAGCCTCGCTGATGTCCCGGCGCAGCGCCGGCGTGGTGTTGATCGCCGTCTCCGCCACGTCGTTCGGCGGGATGGCGATCTTCGCGCGCCTCGCCTATGCCGACGGAGCCGACGTCACGGCGGTGCTGTTCCTGCGGTTCGCCCTGGCCGCCCCGTGCATGGCGGCGCTCCTCCGCCTGCGTCGGCTGCGCTGGCCGCGAGGACGGGAGCTCCTCGGCCTGGCCGCCCTCGGAGGCATCGGTTACGTGGGCCAATCGCTGGCGTACTTCACGGCCCTCACGATGGCCTCGGCCAGCCTGGTGGCCCTGCTGCTGTACGCCTACCCGGCGATCGTGACGCTGCTGTCGGTGGTCGTTCTGAGAGCGCGGATGACGGTCCGCAAGCTGGCCGCGCTGGGCATCGCGCTCGTGGGGACGGCCCTGACCATCGGTCCCGAGGTGGCTGGCCAACCCCTCGGCGTCGCCCTCGGTGCTGCCGCCGCGGTGGTCTACTCCGCCTACATCCTGGTGGGCAGCCGGCTGACGCCCCGCACAGGCGCGCTGGCGTCCTCGACGGTGATCATGACGGCGGCGGCAGCCGTGTACGGCCTGATCGTGGTGATGCAGCGGCCGTCGTTCCCGAGCAGCGGCGGGAGCTGGGCTGCGGTGGGGGCCATCGCCCTGGTCTCGACGGTGGTGGCCGTCACGACCTTCTTCGCCGGCATGGCCCGCCTCGGTGCGGCGGAAGCGTCGACGCTGTCGACCATCGAGCCGGTCGTCACGGTTGCCCTGGCCGCGGTGGTGCTCGACGAGCGCATCTCGGCGGCGCAGTTGGCCGGCGGTGTGCTCATCCTCGCCGCCGTGATCCTGCTGGCGGGCGCGCCGGCGGACGGGCCGGGCGACGGCCAGGCGGCGGATCCGATCCGGCCCCCGCAGCGCTCTGACACGGGGGCCGAGTGGTCGCTCGACCGGCTGACACGCCGGATCCTCCTCTCCCGATCGGGTCCGAGGATAGGGTCGACGCCGGCGGATGCGGCCCGACGGCGCGATGGCGAGGGGACAGCGTGGGGCACATCGACACCACGGCGACGACTCGACGGGGCAGTGACGGGGTCGCCGCCATCGCCGGCTTGGTGGTGCTCGTCGCCGGGATGATCGTGGTCCGCGACGGGTCAGTGCCGGCGG
>JALYHF010000311.1 GCA_030776745.1 Actinomycetota bacterium
CGAAGAGGATCAGGAACATCAGTAGCAACTTCAAGAGTGACAACTCTACGCCGACCTTGGGTGATCTGAAGGAGAGAGGGTGCCAAGTCGGTTTCCACATCGACCCCAACGCCGGAAGCCTCCCAAACGGAGCCCCTTCACCTTCATCGCTCATGGTCGTTTGTCTCGTAACCGCTCTGGATCGTAGGACATGACGTTTGCCGCCCGAACCGGCGTTCCGACCCGCGTCGACCCGCTAACCGGCAGCCCGTCTCCAATGGGCCGTCACCCCTTCTTGGCGACGAGGCCTCGGTAGGCAAGAGCGCCCACACCGACGGCGGCAAGAGCAGCGCCTCCCACGACTCCCACCCAGGCCCCCGAGTCACGGTACGTCTCGACGCCGAGGAGCAGTCGAAGGGAGAAGGCGCCCAAGAAGACCAGAACCGGAGCGGCCAGAATGGCGACAAGCAAGGCGATTGCGGCCGCGTATGGCGCCTTCAATATCGCCGGTGTTCTGGTATCCGGGGAATTCGCATCTCGGTTTGCAACGTCTCTCGGACTCTTTGAGCCTAACACTCCATTGACATCAGGCCGGTGCGCTTGAGGTACTTGTTCACGATGCCCCCTGATGGGACCCACATTGTGCGGGCACCGGTCGAGGACCTGCGCTTCAGTCGAGAGGAGCTGGCCGGCGTCGACCCCGCCGGCCTGGTGGCTCGCCTGGAGCACCGCCTGCGAATCGATGGTCCTCGTGCCGAACGACTAAGGGGAGTGGCGGTGCCCGACGCTGGGAGGGCAAGTCCATGGAAACTGGTTCGGTGAAACGAGCAGAGGTGGCAGCTCTTGCAGATTCGCTACGGCGTCTGCTCAGTGTCCTTGACCAGGAGGAGGTGACCGCTTCGGCCGCCACCAGGAATCGCTTGCAGGGAGCTGTGGTGGCCCTCAACGTGGTCCTCAACAAGTCGGAGCAGCCTACTCGAGGCGCTGATCGGTGACGACGTCGACGCATGGCGGCTGGGTGGAGCGGCGGGCCCTCTCCGCCTCGGCCTCCGTCCCTTTACCATGGCGGTCGGGACTCCGAGGATGGTCCTCGTAACGGCGAACCGACGGAGCTGCGATGCCCGTTGCGGGAGGTGTCATGCTCATGGAGGAGGCTTAAAGCCTCACCTCGTCGACGTGGCGCTGGGCGGAGCGGCGAGCCGTCTCCGCCTCGGCCTCCGACCACCGCTGGTAGCAGGTAGGGCGACTCGGCGCCATGGCGTCCTCGGTGACCGTGGTCCGGATGACGTCCTCGCAGGTTCTCATACCGTTCCTATCGGCAGGTTCGGCTGTGAACCTGAGCCCGATGGAGTGGCATGGGACCCATGGGCTGTTATTGGCCATCTCGAAGTCCCCGCTGGTGGCCAACGAAAGTCCCCACCTCGGAGATGCTCAGAACCCGGCCTCTGTGAGCTCCGTAGAGGTCCTCGGCGAATAGGCCGAGGGGTACGAATAGGCCGAGGGGTAGGGGTGCAGCTGGTCGGCAGCCAAGCCGGCGTAGTAGTCAAGCACCGCGCCGACACGGTCCCCGGCCGCCTTGATCGTGACGACCCGGGCGACCATCAGTATCCCGCCCGGAGCCTGTGCACGTGTTCCGAGAAGGCGTCGATGTCCCACTAGGCCGTTGAGCAGCCCGAGATCTCGCGCACGGTCTTCGGAACGGGCAGTGACGGTCCCTGGCGGTCGGTTTTGTCGGCGGCCGTGCTCAGCTCGACAAGCACCCGGCGACCTGGAGGGGCGGCTCAAATCCGGCGATAGGTCACAGGCACGACGCTTTCAGATCCGGCAATAGACCCCGCTCTGGACTGGGGTCGATTACTCGGGTAGCAACACCCATGCGATGATCGGCGAAGGGGCCGCTGCCGCGGTTCAGCGTTTGTCGTATGTGCGCCGCCCGGCGAGGCCGACCAGGTTGCCCTCGGAGTCTCGGAAGAACGACATTTCCTCGGCTTCCCCGGCGGGGCCGAACTGTCCAGCCTCGTCGAGGTGGATGACGTGCGGTTCAGACTCAATCTCGACACCGGCGTCCCTCATCCGTTCCGTCATGGCTGTGACGTCGTCGACACCTAGGTAAAGCATCGCTGGGGGTGCGCCGGCTTCGAGGAGCAGGCGAGTCGTGCGCAGATCGAAGAAGGCGAGGCCGGGCGGGTCAAAACGGGCGATCAAGTCGAGTCCGACGATGTCGCGGTAGAAGGCGACGGCGCGGTCCATGTCTTCGACATGCTGTGCGACCTGACGCAGGCCGGTGACGTTCATGGCGTCATAGTACGGTTCTCTGGAGCCATCAGGCGGAACGATGCCGGCCCGACATCGTGGTGATGGACGTACAGCTGGCGTCGGGCAGTGGGATCGAGGCCACGAGGGAGACCCTGGCCCGCCACCCCCACATACGAGGGATCGGCGAAACGCGTCGCCGCAGACCATCGGTGCCAGGACGTTGTGAGCTGGATCGCTGAGCATGCGCGCATTTGGAAACAGGCCGGAGGCCAGACCAGCCGGTGAAGCTGGCTTGTTTCCATCTGTCACCTCGAGCGTGGCCACCGAGTGCCCTCTACGGCCGTAGCCGAGGTCCTGATCGCCGGTTACGGCATCGATGGTCCTCGTGCCGAACGACTAAGGGGAGTGGCGGTGCCGGATGTTGGCAGGGCAAGTCCCTGGAAACTGGTTCGGCCACCTCTACCAGGTCAGGAGGACGGTCGTGGTCATGGCGACCTACACCGCTGAGCAACGCGACGAGGCGCTAGCTCTATACGTGGCGTACGGCACCAGCGAGGCGTCGCGGCGCACATCGATCCCGAAGTCGACAATCGATAGTTGGCTCGCCGCTCCCGACTTCGGACGGTCCGAAACGAAAAAACGGCAGCGGCTACAAAGGCTGCCCAGGTTGATGCCCGAGCCAAGCGCTCGAAGCTGCCAGCGACGGCCGGGGGACCGTCTAGTCGAAACAGTCGGCGAGCGCGCGAGCCCCGCCCAGGAATCTTCGATTACAGGAGCTCGTCCCTGGTGGTGTGGACCCGGATTCTCCTCGTCGGGCCGCGAGTCGAACGGCGACGCGTTGCACGGGCACAAAGGGCCGAGGCGGCGGCCATGGAGCGGGTTGGCTCCGTGGACCCCTACTCGTAGGCGGCGAGAGGGGGTGCAAGTGGCCGCACCGAGGTGCCGATCGTCGCGTTGACCTGGACGGGAAGGTTGGATGCCGCCGTCGAGGCGTGGAGTCCCCGATCAATCGTTACAGCGCGCCTCGGCGGCCGCCCGGACGGCGATGTTTCGTTCAGCTTTCGCGACGGCGCTCGCGGATGGTGCCGACAAGTAGGTACAGCACACCGGCGTGAACGACCGCCATGACTGCCGCCACTAGAGCCACAGTCCAGTCGCTGCGAAGAAGACTGTTCGTGGCTGCCACCAAGGACGCGAGGAGAAGCGTCGCCACAATCGAGGCCCCAACGTAATACGGCACTGCGGAGCGTCCAGTCCGAGTTGGTTCCACAACGACATGCTGCTCGCTCACATTGCCCTCCACCACTCCCGCAGACCAGCCGCCTTCGTCGGTCGACGAGCCCTCGTAGTGCGGACTACATCGCGCTCGCCCGCAGTCCGCAGTTGGACCATGGCTCCATGGTGCTCGCTGTCCATCGTCGACACGCCTGCGAGTGCGAAGGGTCAAGGCCGCCCCGAAGTGCATCGTCAGCGCCGACCGCACTGACGTTGAATCCGTAGCCGCCAACGCGGCCGGCCGTCCGATCGTCCGATCGGCGTGACGTCGGGCGCCGGGACTCGGCGGGCGGGCCTCCGCTGCGCTGCCAGACTGGAGATGATGCCGGGCTGGCTCGATGACTGGCTAGAGAAGACCCGGCTCACGCATGTTGGGCCCGCTCGATACCGGCCGACGATCCGCGTAAAGAACGTGATCGCCGCCTTCGGTGCCTCTGCAGTAGCCGCAACAGCCCACGCTTTCGGCGAGACTACCGAAGGCCCGGTGCGGATCTTCGCCCCGGCTGTTGAATCCGTCGTATTGGCGGCGCTGGCAGTGGGCATGGTCCAAGCGGCCAGGGACCACGGACGACGATCGTGGGAAGCACGCGAGATGGCGTTTCCGGCACGGGGAAGGCCTGGCTAGCAGCCATCGCCGTCGCAGTCCTCGCCGTTCTGGCACCCCTCTCGCTCGTGCTGCGATGAGTGCCGAAGTGCCGGACCGCGAGTGGCGTGGGCCGACGGCTTGCCGTCGCGGCGGCCCAGGAGCACCGATCGCTTCTTCGCGCTGGCCGAGCGGGTGCCCGAGCCGGCTACTTCCTCGTGTGATCGACCCCTGAAGGACGGGCGCGTCATTTTCGGCAAGCTTACAGCGTTTGCGTGACAACGCCAGTAATAATCAAGAATACACCTGCCACGATGATTGCTGTCATTAGCGGGTTGAGTGTCCTGTTGTAGGCGATCACCCGCTCATCGCCCCGGTTATATTTCGTCGGAATGAACTTTATGATCAATCCAAAAGCAAGTAGCAGGAGTCCGGTTAGCAGTAAGCCCATCGGTACGCCAACACCTTTCTAGAGAGCGGTACAGTCAGGGGCTCAGAGCGACCATAACGTAGTTGGAGGGCCATGGCCAGGAGTCTCACTTTCGATCATCTCCGCGTCAATGGAGCCGTTCTCCCCAACGAACTCACTTGGCGTAGGGGCAGCTGCAGGGGCATACGCGTGACCCGGGGATCTCGACGACTTCCCGCTGTGGCTGGCGACAGCCGAGGTCCGGTGTCGCCCGCCTGTGCCCGATGTCGTGGCGTACCGTGGGCCGTGAAGCCGATGGCAGAGAAGGTTCGGCTGTCCCCGCCCCGACGTGCCGTTGTCCGCGCACCGGGCCGAGCCACCTAGGCCGGACCAGGCCGCTCGCAATCTCCTGATCGGCGTGGCAGTCGGTGCCGCGACCCGGCAGTCGGTGCGGCTGCCTGGTTGACGGACCCTGCTTCCCGCGCAAGAGTCGAAGCGCGACTGGAGAAAGGGTGACAGTCATGCGTGAGCCTGTTCGCAAGCTTCGTGAG
>JALYHF010000312.1 GCA_030776745.1 Actinomycetota bacterium
CGACCGGTAGCGGTCCGTCGGCCCGGGTGGCGGTGACGGTGGTGGTCCTGGGGCCGGTCCTGGGGCCGGGGGTAGGGTCGAGCTCGGGCGTGGGCGCCAGCACGGCGGCGCCGGCGGCGACCACCTGGGGCGTGGACCGGTGGTTGTGGTCGAGGCGGACCACTTCCGCACCGGGGAAGCGCAGGGCGAACTCGGTGAGAAAGCCGGGGTCGGCGCCGTTCCAGGAATAGATGGCCTGGTTCGGGTCCCCCACCACGCACAGGTCCTGGCGATCCCCCAGCCAGGCCGTGACCAGGCGGAACTGCACCGGGTTCACGTCCTGGAACTCGTCCACGAAGAAGTGCCGGTAGCGCCAGCGCTGCCCGGCGGCGAACTCCTTGTCGTTTTCCAGGGCGTGCACGTAGGAGAGGAGGAGGTCGTCGAAGTCGACCAGCCCCTTGCGGCGCTTGTCGTGCTCGTAGCGCTCGTAGATCGCCGCCATGGCCGCCGCCGGCACCGGGGGAGTGCGGCCCACCGCCTGCACCTCGGCCTGGTAGTGCGACGGTGCCACCATCCGGGCCTTCGCCCACTCGATCTCGCCGGCCAGGTCGGCCGTCTGCACGCCGGGCGAGCCGGCGGAGCGGGCCCTCGCCAGCACCGGGGCCAGCAGCTGGGACTTGCGCTCCAGCAGGGCCGGGGCCCGCTCACCCCTGTCCGCCCAGCGTCGACGGAGCTGGGCGTAGGCGATGCCGTGGAACGTCCCTGCCGCCACGTGGTGGTGCACGCCCAGGGCCCGCAGCCGGTGGCGGAGCTCTCCGGCCGCCTTGCGGGTGAAGGTGAGCACCAGGACGTGCTCGGCCTCGGCTCTCCCCGTGGCCACCCGGTGGCCCACCCGCCGGGTGAGGACGCGGGTCTTGCCCGAACCGGCTCCGGCCAGGACGCACAGCGGCTCGGCGTCCGACACGACGGCGCGGTGCTGGGCCGGGTCGAGGCCCTCGAGCAGGCGCATGGGGCGAAGGTACCGGGAGGGTGTGACCATGACGTGGATGGTGGGGCCGGAGGGCCGGGGAAGCCGGCCGGTCGAGTGCCAGCCGATTCGGTGACCCCTCCGGGCGCGGAGCGGCCCCGAGTAGCCGTTCGGCTCTCGCCTCCCGTGCTTCTCGGGGCCGAACCCTTCGGGCCCCTGCCTCCATACGCCCGTCGCCTGACGGCGCCGGACGGACGTGGTGCCGCTCCGTGCGGAGCGAACGACCATCGGCAGTGACCCTCCCCAGCACTGCACACCTTCCGTCCCGCCGGGGCGGTGGGCCTGGGGCCCCCTTCCTCGGCGGCACGTCCGGCTGCGTCGTGCTGGAGTGATGGCAGTGTGCGCCAGGGCTCCGGCGGCGTCAAGGGATCCTGGCAAGATCCCCAACGACCGCTCCCGATTCCCCCGCCCGTCCACACGACATCCCCAGACCGCCCGCGCTCGAGGAGTCCCCGTGCCGCACGCCGCAGTGCCCTTCGCAACCCGTCGCCCGCCCCTGGAGCCAGCGTCGTCGGCGGTGCTGCGGTCCGGCGCCCGGGCCCGGCGGCAGTGACCGAGGTGGCCCCTGAGCGCTTCGAGGAGCTGGTGGCCGAGGCGCTCGACGGCATCCCCACCGAGCTGGGCCGGCTCATGGAGAACGTGGTCGTGACCGTCGACCACACGTCGCCTCCCCGGGGGCTGCTCGGGCTCTACGAAGGGATCCCGCTCACGCAGCGGTACGCCTACGGCGACCTGGCCCTGCCCGACCGCATCACCGTCTTCCGCCGGGCCATCTGCGCGAGCTGCGCCGACGAGGAGGAGGTGGTCGAGCAGGTGCGGGTGACCGTGGTGCACGAGGTGGCCCACCACTTCGGCATCGACGACGACCGCCTCGACGAGCTGGGCTGGGGCTAGGAGCTACCTTCCCTCGCGTGCCGCACTTCGCCATCAGCGCCGTGGGGGCGGACCGCCCGGGGATCGTGGCTGCCGTCACCGGCGTGCTGGTCGACCACGGGTGCAACCTGGAGGACACCTCGATGTCCATCCTGCGGGGCCACTTCGCCATGATGATGGTGGTGGCCGCCCCCGATGGCCTCGACGGGGCCACCCTCGAGGAGGCGCTGGCCGCTCCCGCCCGCCACCTGGACCTGGTCGTCGCCGTGCGGCCGATCGACGACGAGGTGCCGGCCAGCCCCGAGGGTGAGGCGTGGAACGTGGCCGTCTACGGAGCCGACCGCCCGGGGATCGTGCATCGCGTCACCTCGCTGCTGGCCGAGGCGGGTGCCAACGTGGTCGACCTCGACACCAGGGTGATCGGCGAGCCCGGCCGGCCCGTCTACGCCATGGTGCTCGACGTCTGCCTCCCGCTGGGCACGGACGGGCGGGAGCTGGCCGCCGACCTCGACGCCCTCGCCCAGGAGCTGGGGGTGGAGTGCAGCGCCCACCCGGCCGAGGCCGACATCCTGTGATGGCCGGCGGGCGCCGCTGAGTGGCCGTCAGGCCCGTGCTCCGCCTGCCGGAGCCGGTGCTCAAGCAGCGGGCGGAGCCCGTCGGCTCCATCGATCCGGCCGCGCGCGAGCTGGCCTGCGACCTGGTCGACACCATGCGCGCGTCACCGGCGTGCGTTGGCCTGGCCGCGCCCCAGATCGGCGTGGGCCTGCGGGCGTTCGTGGTGGACGTCACCGGGCACCGCAAGGCCCGTTCCTGTCACGGGGAGCTGGTCCTGTTCGACCCGGAGGTGCTCGTGGCTCAGGGGCCGGTCGCGGCCCGTGAGGGGTGCATGAGCGTGCCGGACCTGACCGGCGACGTGACGAGGGCCGGGACCATCGTGGTGCGGGGAATCACGGTGGAGGGCACCGAGCGTGTGGTGCACGTGGACGGGTTCGAGGCCCGGGCCGTCCAGCACGAGATCGACCACCTGAACGGGGTGCTGTTCCTCGACCGGGTCACGTCGGCAGACGCGCTGTTCCGCAGAAAGGTCTACCGGTAGACGTAGCCTCGGGTGCGTGCCCTTCCCTCGGCGGATGCTGAACGAGGGAGAGGACATCGTCCTCGACCTCCACCCTCACTGGTGGTACTTCAGCCGCCCGGTGACGGCCGTCGTCGCCGCCATGGTGGCCTCCGTCGTCGTGCGGGACGTGAACGACCTCCTCCTCGAGGCCCTTCTCGGCGGGGCCGTGCTGTGCCTCCTGTGGGTGGCGGCGCGCTACGCCCGCTGGGCCACCACCAACTTCGTGGTCACCACCGACCGGCTCATCTTCCGCCAGGGCGTTCTCTCCAAGCGGGGCAAGGAGATCCCCCTGGGGCGACTCAACGACGTCGCCGTGAACCAGACCCTCTTCGAGCGCCTGATCGGGGCCGGCGACGTCACCATCGAGTCGGGCGGCGAGCGGGGACAGCAGGTGTTCTCCGACATCCCGAAGCCCTTTCTCGTGCAGAACGTGATCTACCGGGAGATCCAGCGAGAAGGCGACCGGGACGCGGCCCGGGCAGCCGGCCACCGCCCGCCGTCGATCCCGGACCAGATCGACAAGCTCGACCAGCTCCGCCGGCGAGGCGTCATCTCCCGGGCCGAGTTCGATGCCAAGAAGGCGCAGCTGCTCGAGCGCATGTAGGTCCGAGAGCTGCCGGTCCTCGGCGCGCCTACGTCTCTTCGAACAGCGCCTCGCCGCGTCGCAACCTGGTGGCGGTGCGCACCACCTGCGACAGCTCACGGCGGGTGGGCGTGTGGGCGGCGAGGAAGCGGGCGCAGCCGGTGAGGACGAGCGCCCCCTCCTCGGAGCCGGGCGGCCAGGCGTGGAACTGGCGGACAGCGGCCTCATAGGTCTGGTACCAGTGGAAGCCGGCGTCCTCGGCCAGCAGCGCCCGTCCCAGGGCGGCGACGAGACGGGCCGGGTCCCCTCCCCCCCGCAGGTAGCCATAGGCGATGGCACCCGCCTCGTCCACCCGCCCCTGCTCGTCCCAGCAGGCGCCGAGCTCGACCAGGTCGCCGGCGGCGTCCTGTGGCACCCGGGCGGCGGGGACGTTCAAGAAGCGGTCCAGGAAGACCTTGAGGGCGCCGTGGAACACACCCCGAAGCAGCTCCGGCGTGGGCGCCCGGGCCAGGGCCTGGTGCAGGGCGTTGCCCGCGGTGAAGCCGTGGTGGACCACGTCCCAGTCGCTGTGGTCGTTCTGGGTGTGGAAGCGGGTGATGCGCAGGGAGCCGGCGTAGGCGACCGCCCGCCCCAGCTGCTCGGGGGTGGCGCCGGCGGCCACGGCGTCGCAGACGGCCGCCACCACCTCGCCCGGCTCGTCGCCCAGCATGGCCCAGGCCAGCGCGGCCACGTCGTCCCAGGCCCCCGTGCGACCGGCACCCTGGGCGAGGAGCTCGGGAAGCCGGGCGCAGGCTTCCTCGAGCAGGCTGGCCAGGTCGAACGGGTGGCGCCAACGGCCACCCTCCTCGGCTCGGCTGGCCCGTGCCGTCTGGTCCACCAGGGTCCCGAGCACCTGGCCGGCGCTGGCCGGGCCCAGCAGCCCGACGGCCTCGAAGGCCTTGTTGGTGAAGTCGAGGGTGTGGCCGGCGTCGAGGAAGGCGTGGTCGGTGGCGGCGGCCGTCATCATGGCCGCCACCTGGTCCAACCCGAGCCCGGCGGCGACGGCCGTGGCCAGCACCCGCTCGGCGGCATCGGCCGAACGGGTCTCGATGAAGCGGCGGTACCACCGGGCCAGCCGCTCCGGTGGCCAGCCCGCCCCTCGGAGCGGCGTCAGCGGGAAGCGGGGAGGGCGGCCCCGGGTGTCGCGCGAGACGAAGGCCAACCCGTGGACCAGGGCCAGCGGGCGATCGGCCGGGTCGAGGTGGGGGAGCACGTTGGCCATGGCCACCAGCACGGTGAGGCCGGCGCCCCACCCCGCCGCCCGGTAGGTGGTGCCGTACACCACGCCGGCGCCAACGATCTCCTCCGGCGCCACACCGGCGTCGAGCAACCCGAGCACGGCCTTGGCGGTGACGAGGGTGAGGCCGTGCTCGAGGCCTTCGCTGAGGCGCTGGCGATGGTGATCGGCGCGGCCTTCGTCACCCTCCACCACCACGGCGACCTGGCCGTCCACCACCTCGACCCGGTAGGCCCGCACGTCGTCGGCGAAGGGGTCCAGGGTGCCCCCGGACGCCAGGTCGAAGCGGGCGTGGTGCCAGTGGCACGTGACCAGCCCGCTCTCCACGGTGCCGCGATGGAGCGGGAAGCCGAGGTGCGGGCAGCGGTCGTCGAGGGCGAAGGCGCCACCCTCGTGCCAGAACACGCAAACGGGCTGGGTGCCGGCCTTGCCGGTGAGGAACCCCTTGGCCTGGAGCTCCTCGAGGCGGCCGATGGTCACCCGCATGGGCTGCACGCTACCGGGCCGCCGTGATCCGCCCCCGTCCCCGTGCCGGGTCCGGGCCCGAAAGGCGGCGTGCCAAGATGCAGCCATGTCCATCGTGCGCATCAACGCCATCACCGTGCCTCCCGAGCGGGCCGACGAGATGGCGGCCCGCTTCGCGGCCCGTGCCGGGCAGGTCGAGCACACCGACGGCTTCGAGGAGTTCCAACTGCTGCGCCCCAGCGACGACCGGGAGACCTGGCTCGTCTACACCCGGTGGCGGGACGAGGCCGCCTTCCAGGCCTGGGTGCAGTCGGCGGCCTTCGGACAGGGTCACGCCCGGCCGGAAGGTCCCAAGGGCCCCGTCGCCACCGGTTCCGAGCTGTGGTCGTTCACCCTCGAGCAGCGCACGGTGCCGGCCCAGCCCGTGGCCCCGCCCGCCTCTTGAGCAGTGCGGCACCTCAGGGCGGAGCCGACAGCTGCCGACAGATCCCAAGGGCCACCTCGGCGGCGGCCGAGGGGTCGACCAGCTCGGCGCGCTTGAGGAACAACGCCGGCCCGGTCTCGTCCGGCGGGGCGAACGGCATGCGGGGAACGAGGAGCAGGTGGAAGTGCGGGTACAGCTCCCCGAAGGCGAGGACATAGACCCGCTCGGCCCCGGTGGCACCCTGCACGGCACCGCTCAGCCGGGCCAGGAGGCCGCCCAGCTCGGCCGCTTCGGCGGTCTCCATGGCCATCGGCCCGTCGCCGTGGCGACGGAGCTGGAGGAACAGCCATCCGGGCACCTCGAAGCCGGGCGCCACACAGGCCGACCAGTGCTCGCTGCGCAGGACCCATCCCCCCGGTGGCTCCTCGGACGACGCCTCGCGTTGGCAGATCTCGCAGTCCTCCATGGCGGACACCTTGCCATCGCGGGGCGACGGCCGCCGCTTACCGGCCGCCGCCCGCCCCCGTGTACCGTGCCGCCGAGGGGGACCTGACGCTGCCGACGCCGCTGCTGCTGGGATCGCTGGGCGACATCCACGC
>JALYHF010000313.1 GCA_030776745.1 Actinomycetota bacterium
CGGAGGGACTCGAGCTCGCTCACCAAGGAGTCGACGTCCTCGGAGAGCGGCCTGAGCTCGCTGGTGTCCCCCGTTCGCAGAGACAGCTCGAGGGCCCGCGCCACGGCCTCGTCGAGCTGGGCGTTGAGCACCCGCAGGCGGTTGCGGGCGTCGGCCGACACCCGGCTGATGCGCTGCGCCGACGACAGCTGGGCCCGCACCGCCTGCTCGGCCCGCTCGAGGGACGCCCGAGCCTGCCCGCCGGCCCGGCGCTTCTCGGCCTGCACCTCGGCCAGGTCGGCCTGGATGGTGCCCACGTCGAGCTGATCGAGCGCCGAGTCGAGGGCATCACCTTGGCAGGCGATGCGCCAGCACTCGCTGACTCCCTGGTCCAGTCGCCGGCCCAGCCCGGCCAGGCGGTCGCGCAGCGGGCCCGGTCGGGTGCGCGCCACCGTGCGCTCGAACCGGGCCCTGGCCTCGAGGGCGTCGCGAACGAAGTGGCGCCACGGCTCGCGCACCCGTCCCGGTTTGATGCGCTCGTCGGCCGCCACCCGGGGCACGGCCATGGCCACTCGGGCCGCCCAGGCCAGGCCGCCCACCACGGCGGCGGCGGCGATGGGCAGCCCACCGAGGATGGCCGCCGACATGCCCGCCCCGGCCAGGAGCACCGCTGACGGCGAGGTGACCGCCCTGGCCACGGCCGGCGTGCGGACCCGCTCGGGCAGCCGTTCGATCACGGCTCGGCCCGTTGCCGCCACTGCTCGGGAACACGCCGGGACAGTCTCGAGGCCGGCACCATCAGAAGTTGCTGACCACGGCGGTGAAGACCTGGGCGATGGTGGTGGGGTCGCTGGCGTCGTAGGCGGCGGCGTTGGTCGCTTCGGCCATGCGCCGGAGCACGCCGAGGTCGGCCCCGCTGCCGTAGGCGATCGTGAAGAGCCGCACCGGGCTGCTCGAGGCCCCCTCGCCGCCGGCCCGGAGATCCCGCAGCGTGGCCTCCAGGTCGTTGAAGCGGGGGTCCTCGTTGCGCCCGTCGGTCAGCAGGAGCACGGCGTTGATCCGGGACGGGTCGTAGGCCGCCTTCAGCTCCTGGTAGGACACCCGCGCCACGGTGTAGAGCGGCGTGCCCTCGGTGGGGATCAGGCCTCGGATCCGGCTGGCAATCAGCTCGCGGTTGGTGGCGATGGGGCCGATGGGAACCAGGTCGGTGTAGTCGGGGTGCTCCCTCGGCCCCACGTTGGTCGAGAAGATGCGCAGGCCGACCTCGTCCTCGGGCTTGAACTGGGCGAGGGCGTCCACGGCCGCCCGCTTGGCCAGGTCGAGCTTGGTCTGGTTCCCTCCGGCCTCCTCGCCCATGGAACCCGACACGTCGAGCACGATGAGGACCCGGGCCGCCTTGCGCTGCTCACCCCACTTCTCGACCAGCTTCACCAGGACGGGCGGTGCCGGCACGCCCAGGGTGGTCTGGGGTTGGCCCGGATCGACGCCGTTGGCGGCCTCGATGGGCGCCCCCACGGGCACCTGCGGGCTGCCCGGGCGAAAGCCGAAGTCGAGCACCCGGCGCTGGTTCTCCGGGCGCTGCACGAAGCGTTCGAAGGCCCGGCCCGCTTCCTTGTGCCGGGCCGTGACCCAGGGCGCGTCCAACACGTAGAAGGGGTTGTCGGAGAACAGGGTCCCCTCCTTGGGGTACACCGCCACCAGGGGAAGCCTGGGGGGGCGGGGCTGCTCGCCAGGATCGGTGATGCCGTCGGGGTTGCCGCGGTTGTAGTCGATCACCGACTTCTCCTCGACGGCGACCGCCGACACGTAGGTGAGGGCCGTCCCCCGAGCGTCGTTGCGGAACCAGTTGTTGAGGAAGGTGAGGGTGATGTCGCCGTAGTGGACGACTGAGGACTCCACGGCGCGGTTGAAGGCGGCGACCTGGGGGTTGTCCACGTCCTCGGCGGTGAGGTCGCGCACCTTCCCCGTGGCCGCGTAGTACTGGGCGATGGTGGCCGAGAGGGCGCTGGTCGAGAAGTTGGGGTTGGTCTTCCCGAGCTTGAACTTGCCCCACTCCGGGTGCCCCTTGCTGCCCCACCCGGCCGGGTCCTGGGCCAGCTTGATGAGATCGGCGTAGCCGACCGGGGTCTGCGGGTAGCCCAAGGCGTCGGCCATGGGCCTGGGCATGGCCAGCACGAGCGGGGTGAGCATGAAGGCTCGGGCGTTGGCCGGGGCCATGGCCGCCTGCCCCCTCTCGCTGAGGCGCTGGTTGAGCACGGCGCCCCAGGAGCTGGCCGCCGGGGACCAGATGACGGGACGGGGGCCGTCGGCCCTTTCGTCCCGCCAACCGTCGGCCAGCAGGGTGGCGGCCGCCCCCGAGGACTTCCGTTGCACCCGCACGAAGGCGCAGCCGCCGCCCGCCCTGGCCTCGTCCGAGCGGTTGAAGGTGGCGGCCAGCGCCGTGAGCAGCTCCAGCTTCTCCGGTGAGACGGCGGCGTCCACCGTGGTGCACCCCTCCGGGGCCTGCTCGGGCGAGTCGCCGCCGCCGAACACACCGCCCCCACCACCGTCGTCGTCGGCGGTCGTGCACCCGCCCGCCACGGCCGCCATGACGG
>JALYHF010000314.1 GCA_030776745.1 Actinomycetota bacterium
CTGCGAGGGTGGCGACGGAGAGCGGCACGAACAGCGCCGGCAGCTCCTGCGACGCGCCGAGGGCGAAGGCCAAATGGACCGCGACCGCGCGCTCGGGTTCTTCAGCCGGGTGTGCCCGATGCTGTTCGACCTGGGTGCGGTCGCCTACTGGCGCGCTCCTCGTCGTGAGCTCGGCGACGCCTTCTTGGACAAGGTGGCCAAGGTGACCCAGTGCGTGCTCGAGGTGGGCGCGGACCACTTGCGGGTGATCAAGGCCGAAGGGAGGCCGGCGGCCGTCCAAGGCCAACTCTTCCAACTGGCTCTTGACGACGGCAGCGTCAGGCTTCGCAACGAGCGCGTGCTGGGTCGCCTCGCCCAGGGCCTGCAACGACTGCGCCAAGAGCGCAACCTGAGCCAGGGCGAGCTGGCCCGTCTCGCAGGGGTGACGGCGAGCGCCATCTCGCAGGCCGAGGCGGGCAAGCGAGGGCTTTCCCTCGACACCTTGGTCGGGCTCTCGGAGCGCCTCGGAACCACCCTGGATGACCTGCTCGCCAGCCTGCCGTCCTCAGGCTACGTGCTCGCGCGTCGCGACCGAGCCGGCGGCGAGGCGCCCTACACGGCTCTACTCGACGACCCCAGGGCGGGGCTTCGCGCCTACCTGGTCCGCCTAGGGCCCACCGAGGACGGATCGCCGCCCATCGCGCACAAGGGCGCCGAGATGGTGCTGGTCAGCTCCGGGCTGGTGCAGGTACAAGTCGGGCGCGAGACGCCGGTCATGCGAGCCGGAGATGCCATCCTCGCCACCGACGTCGCCGTTACGGGGTGGCGCAACGTGACGAGAGAGCCGGCCCGCCTGTTCTGGATCATCCGGGACTGAACGACCTTGGCGGCACCCCGAGGCTGGGTGACGAGAGAGCACGCCCCGAAGCCCGCTTCGGCCCACCGATGACGTCGTGCTGGCCATCGGGCACCTCCTCTCGGGCTCTGGGCCGGATTGCCTCCTGAAGAGGGTCCGCAGAGTCGGTGGGCGTCGGGGTGACGCACCTCGTGGTAGTTAGCAGCGCTCTACTCAGGGCAGGCTCGCTAGAGCGCGGCGAAGAGCGCTTCAGGCTGGGAACGATCTCGGGTTCGATGGACTCCCGGGCTGAATCGGCCCTTGCACGGGAAGCGAGACAGTGAACCGGCAGCCTCGTTCCTCGTTGCTCACCGAGATGGTGCCGCCGTGGGCATCGACCAGGCCGCGAGCAATGGTGAGCCCAAGGCCTGATCCGGCGTGGCGAAGGGGGGTCGACTCGCCCTGGAAGCCGGCCTCGAAGAGGTGAGGAAGGTCCTCATCGGCCACTCCTCCACACTCGTCCCCCACCGCCACCCACACGTGGTCATCGGCTGCACCAGCCTCCAGCGAGACTCGCCCACCGGCGGGAGTGTGGCGGAGCGCATTGTCGAGGAGGTTGGTGAGGACGCGGAAGACATGGGATTCTGAGACACGCACCTCAGGCAAGGGGTCCAGGATCCGTCCTTCCACCGGCACCCCCTTGTGCTCAGCGGCAGGCGCGGCCTGGGCCAGTGCCTCAGAGAGCAAGTCCTCCAGAGCAACAGGCTCGAGTTGCAGCTGGAGCGAGCCAGCCTCGATCCGGCTCAGCTCGAACAGGTCGTCGACGAGCTGGGAGAGGTGGTCGGCCTCGCTGCGGATCCTGCGGTGATAGCGCGCCACCTCTGAGTCCTCGAATACCAATCCGTCCTCGAGGGCCTCGGCCAGCGAGCGGACGGCGGCGAGCGGCGTGCGAAGGTCGTGGGACACGCCGGCCACGAGCTCGCGTCTCGACTTCTCCAGGGCGTGCTCGCGGGCCCGCAGTTCCTCGAGCCTCTCGGACAGGATGTCCATCTGGCGAGCAAGCTGTATGACCTCGAGCGAACCGGGCTCCAGGCCCAGGCTGCGTGCGTCCTCTGGCGACATCCGGTTCGCCGCAGTGACGAGCGACGCGCTTGCGTCCTCCAGCTGTTTGGACAGGCTGAGGGAGGCGAGCATTCCCTTGGCCCCCACGACCAGGAACAGCGCCGCAGCCAACACGGGGATCTCGTCCTCCCAGTCGAACAGCCACCTGGCCACGAGCCAGCCCCCTGTTGCGGTGGCGATTGCCGCGCTGGCAGTGGAGATGAAGACATGGGCCCGAATCGACGGGGCACGCTTTAGCCAGGCCGCGCCGAATACGCAGGCCGCCCAGGCCAGCGCCGTGCACGCCGTCGTGACGGCGAAGAGCTTGGCGGCATCGGCGGGCGAGTCCAGTCTCGTCAAACCCACCACGGCGAGGGCGGCGACGAAGGCGGTGGCCACGCGAGCCGGCCGCCGCCATTGCTCGCTCATCCTTCGAAACGGTAGCCAACGCCCCAGACCGTCTTGATGTGTTGGGGTGCCGACGGGTCGGTCTCGATCTTTTCTCGTAGTCGGCGCACATGGACGGTCACGGTCGCCGTATCCCCGTGGCGGGCGCCCCAGAGCTGCTGGAGCAGCTCCTCCCGCCGGCAGACGTCACCTCGGCGGCTCACGAGGAACACGAGGAGGTCGAACTCGCGCGCCGTCAGGGCGACCGGGCGTCCGTGCAGGTGAACCTGGCGCGACCGCGGATCGACCTCGAGCGCGCCTGCGGTGAGCTTGTCGGGAAGACCGCCACCCTGACCCCAACCGCTCGTCCGCCGCAGCACTGCCCTCACCCGGGCCACGAGCTCGCGCGGCGAGAAGGGCTTCACGACGTAGTCGTCGGCGCCGAGCTCCAGGCCCTGTACCCGGTCGATCTCCTCCCCCCTGGCGGTGAGGACGACCACGGGGACCGGGCCCAGGGCCCGGAGGCGGCGCAGGACCTCCAACCCGTCCACACCAGGCAGGGACAGGTCGAGCACGACCAGGTCTGGGGTCTCCGCCACGGCACGGGCCAAGGCCTCGCGGCCTTCGCTCGCCCGCGTCACCATGAAGCCGTCGCGTTCCAGGTAGCGAGCAACCACCTCGGCGACACTCGGGTCGTCCTCGACCACGAGCAGGCGCACGGCCGACGAGGGAGTGGCGTCGGCTCCCGTCCCGCGCGGCAGGGTCCGGGTCGGCAGTGTTGTCATCGGCGACCACCACTGGGGAGGAGCAGGAGCACCGACCCTAGCGGGCATCGATCCGTGTGCTCTGCGCCATCGGCAGGTCGCTCGAGAAGTTTCGAGACACGTAAGGATTCGCCGTGCCACGCTGCGGCCCGTGGGGGTGAAACGCCGATTCGTTGTCCTGTCGGTCGTGGTCGTGGTCCTCCTCGTCCTCGGTGTGACGGCCGTCATCTTCCCTGACTACTTCCGCCTGCTTCGCCCGAGCGTCCTCAAGCAGCTCGACCCACAAGTCGTGAAGCTCGTCAACGAGCTGCCGGGGGTCGACAAGCAGAACAAGGAGATCATCGGGCGCCTCT
>JALYHF010000315.1 GCA_030776745.1 Actinomycetota bacterium
ATCGTGTGCGCGACGCGTTGAATCACTCCCAAGGGCAGCCGCGTCGGGTGAGGGGTTGCCGATTGGTTGTGCACCTTGCACGGGCCCGCCGGCTCTGGGCCAGCACGTGGCCCCGGCGAGTCACCGGTACGGCACGGGTGCGCTCCAACGCGCGGGCCGGACCGGTGGCCCTAATGTGGCTCCGGAGTGTCGGATAGGCAGTCGGCCCTATCCGAGTGGCGGGCTGGGTCGCTCAGGGGCAGCTCCACCGTGAAGATGCTCCCACGCCCCTCCTCGGTCGTCACGGTGATGGTCCCCCCGTGCTGCTCTACGATCCGGCGAGTGCCCGATAGGCCGATGCCCGTCCCGTGCCTGTGCGTACCGACGTTGGAGCCGCGCCGGTAGCGCTCGAAGACGTGGGGAAGGTCCGCCGCCGGGATCCCGACGCCCTCGTCGCGCACAGCGAGCACCGCCCAGGTGCCGGTCCTGCGACGCTCTTCCCGCACGGCGACCACGATCTCGCCCCCGTCACTGTACTTCAGGGCGTTGCTCAGAAGGTTGTCGATCACCCGCCGCAGCCGCAGCGCATCCCACTTTCCGACGAGTCCCGCCTCGGGCGCCTCAAGCCGCACAGTGTGGCGTCTTGTCGCCGCCTGGACCTCGGCCAGCGCCGACCCAGCCAGCGCCACGAGGTCGACCAGTGCGACCTGGAGCTCGAGCGGCTGGCCCGCGCGCAGCCGGGCTGCGTCCTGGAGCTCGTTTATCTGCGCCCCCATCCGCCGCGCGGCAGCCGCAATCCCATCGAGCGCGCCGGCGAAGGCTTCCGGCTTCAACTGGCCCTTGCGTGCCCGCCGGGCCAGCAGCTGGGCCTGGCCCAATACCAGCGTGAGCGGGTTCTTGAGGTCATGGGAAATCGCCTCCAAGAACTCCTGCTGCTGCCGTTCGGCGGCCCGGCGCTGGCGGATGTCTCGGGCGATGGCTGCCACGCCGAGGATGCGCCCGGCGTCGTCCGCGATCGGTGAGACCGTCATCTCGACCTCGATCGGCGTGCCGTCCTTGCCCACCCTTACAGTGTCGAAGGGCGGGATGCGCTCCCCGCCCCTGAGGTGCGCGGTGAGCTCAGCCAGCTCGCCCTCGTAGCCCGGCGGCAGGAGGCGAGAAACGGGCTGGCCCACGATCTCCTCGGCGGCGTACCCGTAGAGCGCCTCGGCCCCAGGGTTCCAGCTTGTGATCGTCCCGTCCAGATCCCGCCCGACGATCGCGTCCCATGAACTCTCGACGATGGCGGCTAGGCGCGCCTGGTCGGCCTCGGCCCGCCGACGCGCGGTGACGTCGGTGAGGAGGATGGCCACCTGCCGCCGCCTGGGTGCGCCAAGCCGGAAGGCGTAGACATCGAACGTCCGCCCCCCCAGCGACTGGGCCTCGTTCTCGAAGCGGACGGGTTCGCCGGTGACCGCGACCTGGCCGTAGATCGCGAACCAGTGGGCCTCGTGGTCCGGGGCCAGTTCGCAGATCCGCTTCCCCACCACCCCCCGCAGCCCCGTATGCCGCTCGAAGGCTGGGTTGGCCTCCAGGAAGCGGTAGTCGACCGGGCGGCTCTCCACGTCGAACAGCACCTCGACGACGCAGAAGCCCTCATCAATCGAAGCGAAGAGCGTCCGGTATCGCTCCTCGCTCACGCGTAGGGCCTCCTCGGCTTGTCTGCGCTCCGTCACATCGGCCGTCACCCCTGTCATCCGCCGAGGCTGTCCCTCCGCATCAGCCACGAGCCGGCCAGTCGCCGCGACCCAGCGGACCGAGCCGTCCGGCCAGACCGCCCGGTACTCGCAGGCGTAGTACACCCCTGCCTCAACGGAGCGCAGGACGGCCGCCTCCACCGCCGGCCGGTCGTCGGGGTGGATCGCCGCCAGCAGCACCTGATAGGAGAAAGGCGCATCGGGTGGCAGGCCGTGGTGAGCCTTGCAGCGGGCCGAGCCGGCCATCGCCCCAGTCACCGGGTCCAAGTTCCAGGTGCCGAGGTCGGCTGCATCCACCGCCAGCCGGAGCTGCGTCTCGCGCTCCCCCAGCGCCGCCAGCGCCGACTTCGCTTCCACCGCCGCGACCCGCAACTCCACCTCAGTCACCGCTGCCGTCGTCAGGTCGGCGAGCGTGGTCAGCTCGGCTTCGCTCCAGTTCCTCGGTTCGTGGTCGATGGCGCAGAACGTCCCGAGGACGTGGC
>JALYHF010000316.1 GCA_030776745.1 Actinomycetota bacterium
CGCCCGCGTCGTCCGGAGGCCAACAAGCGCTACACCCCGCCGCAGCGCCGCCGGTAGCCGGCTGTCACCTGGCGTCGAGGGCGGCTCGAAGGAACTCGAGAAGCTCGTCGCGGCGGCGGACCAGCTCCCGCGCCGTCAGATCGAAGCCCAGGGCCCGCAGCACCTCGACCTCCGTCGCCATGCCCAGGACGGCCGAGTAGGCGGCCAGCAGCACCAGCCTCGGCTCCTGCTCGCGCATGCGGCCGGCCGCCATCTCGGCCCGCAGGAAGCCGGTGGCTCGCTCCATGAGGGGCTCGAGGGCAGCGAGCAGGCGCGCCGACGCCGGCGGCCCGAGCCGGCTCACCTCCCGCACCACGCCGAGCAGCTCGGGTTGGCGAACGGACAACCGGAACACCGAGCGGACGATCGCCTCCACCCGCGGCCAACCCTCGCCGGCCCGCACCAGGGCCTCCTCCAGGGCCACGGACAGCCGCTCGGCGGTACGGTCCACGGCCGCGGCCAGAACCGCCTCCTTGTTGGGGAACCAGTACAGGATGGTCTGCTTGCGGACCCCGAGCACGGCGGCCAGGGCGTCCAGGGAGGTGCCCTCGTACCCGCGAGTGCCGAACGACTGGATGGCGGCGTCGACGATGCGGTCACCGGTGGTGGCGGTCGGCATCTACCACATGGTAGACAGAAGCGATGACGGGTGAGACCCCCCACGCCTGAAAAGGACCTGCAGGGATGATCACGGCCGCGTTGGCGGGCAAGCGCATCGCCGTCACCGGCGTCACCGGCTTCCTCGGCACGGCCATCGTCGAGCGTCTGCTGCGGGCCGTTCCCGGCTGCGAGGTGGCCGTCGTGGTCCGCCCGGGCCGGCGGGCGTCGGCCCAGGAACGGGTGTGGCGGGAGGTGCTCCGCAACGACTGCTTCGACCGGCTCCGGGAGGAGTGGGGAGAGCGCTTCGGCGCCGAGGTGGCGCGCCGGCTCACGGTGGTCCCGGGCGACGTGAGCGTCGACGGCTTGGCCCTGGACGACGCCGGCCGGACCGCCCTGGCCGCCTGCGACGTGTTCGTGCACGCCGCCGCCTCGGTCAGCTTCGACTCCCCTCTCGACTCCGCCGTGGAGGTCAACCTGCTCGGTCCGGCGCGGGTGGCCGCCGCTCTGTCGTCATGTGGCTCGCGTGCCCATCTCGTCACCGTCTCCACGGCCTACGTGGCCGGCGCCCGTCGGGGCGACGCCCCGGAGGCGCTGCTGGAGGACACCCTGTTCGCCGCCGAGGTGGCGTGGCCGGGAGAGGTGGAGGCGGCCCGGCGAGCCCGCACGGACGCCGACGCCGAGAGCCGCCGGCCCGAGCGGCTGGCTCGCTTCGCCAAGCAGGCCCGGTCCGAGCTCGGTGCCGCCGGGTCGCCCCTGTTGGCCGACAAGCTCGAGAAGCTCCGCCTCGACTGGGTGGGCGACGTCATGGTGGAGGCTGGCCGGGCCCGGGCCCGCGCCCTGGGTTGGCCGGACGCCTACGCCTACACCAAGGCGCTGGGCGAGCGGGCCCTGCTGGCGTCACGCGGAGAGGTCCCCGTCACCATCGTGCGGCCCTCCATCATCGAGTCCGCCCTGGCCGAGCCGCACCCGGGCTGGATCCGCGGCTTCCGGATGGCCGAGCCCGTGATCATCTCCTACGGCCGGGGGCTGCTGAAGGAGTTCCCCGGCATCCCGGAGGGCGTGGTCGACGTCATCCCCGTCGACCTGGTGGTCGCCGCCATCATCGCCGTGGCCGCCCGCGGTCCCGACCCCGGCGGCCCCGACGTGGTGCAGGTCGCCTCCGGCTCGCGCAACCCTTTGCGCTACCGCCGGCTGGTCGATCTGGTCCGTGAGTGGTTCAGCGAGCACCCCCTCTACGACCCCGAGAAGGGCCAGCCCATCGTGGTGCCCGAGTGGTCCTTCCCGGGGCGGGGCCGCGTCCAGCGGCAGCTCCAGAGGGCCACCAAGGCACTGTCGGCGGCGGAGCGGGTCATCACCGCCCTGCCCATCCGCGGTCGCCAGGCCGAGCTGTCGTCCCGCTTCGAGGAGCGCCGGGCCCTGGCCGAGCGCGCTCTCGGCTACGTGCAGCTCTACGGCGCCTACGCCGAGACCGAGGCCGTCTTTCGCGTCGACCGCCTCCTCGGGCTGTGGTCGTCGCTCGACGACGGCGACCGGGCCGGCTTCTGCTTCGACCCCGCCGTCATCGACTGGCGTCACTACGTGCACGACGTGCACATGCCGTCCATCGTGGTCCACGCCCGGGTGCGCACGAGCTCCGGTCGAAGGGGGGGCGCCTCCCGCCAGGACCGCGGGCGGCGGGCCGTGCTCTCCGCCGACCGGCACCTGGCCGCCTTCGACCTGGAGAACACCCTCATCGCCTCCAACGTGGTGGAGTCCTACGCCTGGCTGGCCACCCGCCGCCTCCCCTCGGACGAACGGGTGCGATTCACGCTGCGCACCCTCCGGGAGGGGCCCGGGCTGCTGGCCCTCGACCGGCGGGACCGCGGGGACTTCCTCCGTCACTTCTACCGCCGCTACGAGGGGGCGTCGGCGAGCCGGCTCGGCGATGACGCCTGGGAGATGTTCTCCTACCTCATCCTCACCAAGTCGTTCCCCGCCGGCATCCGCCGCATCCGCGAGCATCGAGCCCTCGGGCACCGCACGGTCCTGATCACGGGCGCCCTCGACTTCGTCGTCGAGCCGCTGCGGCCGTTGTTCGACGAGATCGTGTGCGCCAGCCTGGGCCGTGACGGCGAGGGCCGCCTCAGCGGCGAGCTGCTGGCCGGGCCGCCCACCGGCGAAGCCCGGGTGCTGGCCATGGCCGAGTACGCCGACGCCGAGGGGCTGCACCTGGACGAGTCCGTGGCCTACGCCGACTCCGCCTCCGACCTGCCCATGCTCGAGGCCGTGGGCTTCCCGGTCGCCGTGAACCCCGAGGCCAAGCTGGCCACCATCGCCCGGAAGCGGGGCTGGCACGTGGAGCACTGGTCCCGCTCCCCGGGCGCCACCCGCCCCCTGCTCCCCATCGGCCCCCGCCTTCCCCGCTCCGGCGCGCACAGCCCCCCGGACCGGGGCGCGGTGTCGTCGGGATCGGACGGGGCGCGGTGAAGGCGCTCGTGTTCGAGCGGTCGCTGAGCAGGTTCGCCGCCGCCCGGGTGGCGTCCTCGGTGGCGCCGGGTGGCGGCGCCCGGGTCGGCCCGCTGCGTCTGGTCGACATCGAGGAGCCGGCGCTGCCCGGGCCCGGCTGGCACCGGGTCCGGCCCCGCCTGGCCGGGATCTGCGGCTCGGACCTGGCCACGGTCGACGGTCGTAGCAGCCGCTACTTCGAGCCCATCGTGAGCTTCCCCTTCGTTCCCGGCCACGAGGTCGTCGGGGACATCGAGGGCGGCGGCGGGAGGGTGGTGGTGGAGCCGGTCCTGGCTTGCGCGGCCCGCGGCATCGACCCGCCCTGCGCCTCGTGCGCCGCCGGCCGCAACGGCAACTGCGAGATGATCGCCTTCGGCGGCCTGAAGCCCGGCTTGCAGACCGGCTACTGCGCCGACACCGGCGGCGGATGGGCCCCGCTGCTGGTCGCCCACGACAGCCAGCTCCACCGCGTGCCCGACGCGATGGCCGACGAGGCCGCCGTCATGGTGGAGCCCACCGCCTGCGCCGTCCACGCGGTGGAGTCGGCCGCCGTAGCCGAAGGAGCCACGGTGGCCGTGCTGGGAGCCGGCACCCTCGGCCTGTGCACGGTCGCCGCCCTGCGCCAGCTGGCTCTCCCGGGCACGGTGATCGCCAGCGCCAAGCACGCGGCCCAGCGCCGCCTGGCCGCTCAGTTGGGCGCCGACGTGGTGGCCGAGCCCGCTGAGGTACGCCGGGCCGTCCGCCGCGACACCCGCTCCCTCTCGGTGGGCCATCGGCTCACCGGTGGCGCCGACGTGGTGGTGGACTGCGTGGGGACCGAGGCCTCGGTGGCCGACGCCTTGACCATGGTCCGTCCCCGGGGGACGGTCGTGCTGGTCGGCATGCCCGGCACCGTCCGGGTGGACCTGACTCCCCTGTGGCAGCGCGAGCTGCGCCTGGCCGGTTCCTACGCCTACCGCCACGCCACCTTCGCCGCCGCCTTCGACCTGGTGGCCAGCGCCGGCCTGGACCGGTTGGTGTCTGCCCTCTACCCCCTCGAGCGCTACCGGGAGGCCATCGACCACGCCGCCCACGCAGGGGCGCGCGGCGCGGTCAAGGTCGCCTTCGACCTGCGTGATCGGAAAGGGAGCCGCTGATGTCCGCCCGGCCGGGTTTCGTGCTCGACGTCGACCGTTCCACCCCCCCGCTGCTGTTCTGGCATGGCGAGCAGTTCCGCCTCGAGCGGTTCCCCACCGGGAGTCGGGTGGTCTATCCCCCCGAGGCGCTCGACCCCCTGCCCGATCCCGACGCCGCCATCCGCCACGCCCTCCTCAACCCCCTCGGGGACAGCAAGCCCCTTCCCGCGCTGCTGCACCCGGGCATGAGGCTGACCATCTGCTTCGACGACCTCTCGCTGCCGCTGCCGCCCATGCGCCGGCCCGACAACCGCCAGCGGGTCATCGAGGCCGTCCTGGACCTGGCGGCCGAGGCGGGCGTCGACGACGTCGTGCTCATCGCCGCCCTCGGCCTGCATCGCCGCATGACCGAGGCCGAGCTGCGCCACGCCGTGGGCGACCGCGTGTACGACGCCTTCGCACCTTCGGGCCTGTTGACCCAGTTCGACGCCGAGGATCCCGACGCGCTGGTGCACCTGGGCACCACCGACGCCGGCGAGGACGTGGAGATCAGCAAGCGGGCCGCCACCTCCGACCTCCTGGTCTACGTGAACATCAACCTGGTGGCCATGGACGGCGGCCACAAGAGCCTCTCCACCGGCATCTCGTCGTACCGCTCGCTCCGCCACCACCACAACGCCCGCACGCTGCAGCACACCCGGTCGCTCATGGACCGGCACCGCTCGGCGCTGCACGCCAGCGCCTGGCGAATCGGGCGCCACATCGCCGCCTCCGGCGTCAAGGTGTTCCAGATCGAGACCACCCTCAACACCGACACCTTCCCGGACCAGTTCGCCTTCCTCCAGCGCCGCGAGTGGGAGTGGAGCGGGCGCGACCGCGCCTCGTACCTGGCCGTGTCCAAGTCCCTCGACCGCGTCCCGCCCCGCCTGGCCCGCTCGATCTTCCACTCCATACGCGCCCCCCACCGAATGACCAGCGTGCAGGCTGGCGAGGTGGAGGCGGTCCACGAGGTGACCATCGCCAACGTGCACCGCCAGCAGCTGGTCCACGTCGAGGGCCAGACCGACGTGCTCACCATGGGCCTGCCCTACGTCGGGCCCTACAACGTGAACTCGATCATGAACCCGATCCTGGTCGCCTGCCAGGGGCTGGGCTACTTCTTCAACCTCTACCGAGGCAAACCTCTGGTGCGGGAGGGCGGCGTGCTGATCCTGCACCACCCCACGCCGTGGGCCTTCGACCCCGTCCACCACCCGAGCTACATCGACTTCTTCGACCAGGTGCTCACCGAGACCACCGACCCGGTGGAGCTCGAGGCCAAGTACGAGGAGTCCTTCGCCACCGATCCGTGGTACGTCCACCTGTACCGGACCAGCCACGCCTACCACGGGGTCCACGTCTTCTACATGTGGTACTGGTGCGCCCACGCCCTGCAGCACCTGGGTTCGGTGATCATCGTGGGCGGCGATCCCAAGGCGGTGCGGCGTATGGGGTTCAAGCCGGCCTCGACCCTGCGCGACGCCCTGGAGATGGCCGAGGACGTGGTGGGCCGCGACCCGTCGATCACCCACCTGCACGCCCCCCCGATCCTCATCGCCGACGTCGAGTGATGCGGATCCGGCCCAGAGCTTCCTTCCCGTACGGCGCCCCCACCTGGCCGGGCGGCGTGCCCCGGCCACCGGTCGTCCGACGCACCGGGGTCGACTACGACACCGCCTGGGCCCGCCGCTACCCCGTGCGCCTGGCTCGCGCCCTGGTGCTCGACGGCGTCACCCGGCCGCTGGTGCAAGCCGTCGCCTCCCCCACCGTCGACGGCCTCGACCGCCTGGCCAGCCTGGGCGCGCCTGCCATCTTCGCCGCCAACCACGCCAGCCACGTCGACACCCCGCTGGTGCTCACGTCGCTGCCCGAGCGCTTCCGTCACCGCACCGTCGTCGGCGCCGCCGCCGACCACTTCTTCGACAGGCGCTGGAAGGCGGGGCTGTGGGCGTTCGCCATCAACGCCATCCCCATCGAACGGATCCGCGTCAGCCCCCAGTCCACCCGCATGACCACCGACCTGCTGGCCGACGGATGGAGCTTGGTGATCTTCCCGGAGGGCGGCCGGAGCCCGGACGGCTGGGCCCAGCCACATCGGGCCGGCGCCGCCCACCTGGCCGTGCGCACCGGCGTGCCCCTGGTGCCCATCCACATCGAGGGCAGCCGACGCATCCTGAAGAAGGGCGGGCGGGGCCTCCGACCCTCGGCCACTCACGTCACCTTCGGCCGCCCGCTGTTGGCCGAGGTCGGTGAGGGGGCCCGGCACTTCGCGGCCCGGGTCGAGCGGGACATCGCCGTGCTGGCCGACGAGCAGGCCAACGGGTTCTGGTTGGCCCGCAAGCGGGCGGCGACGGGAGCCACGCCGTCGTTGACCGGCCCGGTCGCGACCAGGTGGCGGCGGGCATGGGCCCTCGGCGCGCCGGCCGGTCGCTCCCGGCGGTCGAGCTCCGACTGGCCGCGGTTCTGACGCCTGCAACTCATTGCGGTATTGATCAGGGCTGGTGCCCTGGCGGCGTCCGACTCCGCCGCAGCTGCACTGGTTCCTGATCAACCTCGGTATCGCTGGCAAGGGGGACGGGGGACCGTCTCGGGTGACGCCTGGCCATGACGGGAGTCGTGGCGGCCAGACCAGCCGCTGTGCGATCGTCTCGCCATGCCTGACGCGCACACCTTCGTGGTCTTCGGCGTAGCGAGCCTCGCGTTGCTCATCGTGCCGGGACCAGCCGTGTTCTACATCGTCACCCGCAGCATCGCGGACGGACGTCGCGCCGGAGCCGTGTCGATGTTGGGCATCGAAGCAGGTGGCCTCGTGCACGTCGCTGCCGCTGCGCTCGGCGTCTCTGCGCTGCTCGCTTCTTCCGCCACGGCGTTTGCGGTGGTGAAGTACCTGGGCGCGGCCTATCTGATCTATCTCGGCGTCCGTCAGCTGCTGAGGACGATCGCTGAGGTCGACGGTGCAGAGGTAGTAGCGATGTCCACACCGCGGTTGTTCTGGCAGGGGTTCATGGTGCAGGTGCTCAATCCCAAGGTGGCCTTGTTCTTCCTTGCCTTTTTGCCACAGTTCATCGATCCGACTCGGGGGGTCGTCGAGCTGCAGGTCATCGTGCTCGGTGTTGCCTTCACGCTGCTCGCGTTGCTAAGTGACGGCTTGTATGTCCTCGCCGTCGGTACAGTGGCCAACGTGGTCGGCGCACGAACTCCGCGGCGAGAATGGCTCACCAAGCTGGGGGGCGGCGTCTACATCGGCCTAGGTGTGATCGCTGCACTTTCAGGACCGCGGCCGGCTGCAACGAACACCAGTGGGTAAGCGGTAGTGGCGCCCACCTATCGGCTTATGACGTGCGTTCGAAGCGCTCAAGGCGGCCATCGAGGAGGTTGAGAGCCCTCTCGACGGGGCGGAGCTGGTCCGGGCGCTGGCGCTGTTGGACCGCCTGGCCGCCCGGCTCACCGCCGCCGTCGGCGACTTCGACCACGCCAAGGCCTGGGAGCTCGACGGCGCCACCTCCATGACGGCCTGGCGGCGCCAGCACGGGCGAATGAGCGGCGGGGCCGCCGCTTCCATGGGCCGAGCCGCCCGGCGCCTGCGGCAGGCACCCGCCACCGCGGCGGGCCTCGTTGGACGGTGTCTTCTCGGGTGCGCAGGTGCAGGCGGTGGTAGCCAATGTCGACGAGCGGGCCGCCGAGCTGTTCGCCGAGCACGAGGCGTCCCTCGTGCCGGCCCTGGCCAACCTCTTGGTACGGGACACGGCGCTGGTCATGCAGGCGTGGCGGGCGCGGGCCGAAGCGCTCCTCGACGACCCCGAGCAGCCCGGCGGGCCCGCTCGATCGCTGCACCTGTCCAAGACCTCGACGGACGGCGCGAGATCCTGGGGTCGTGCGACGCCGAAGCGCTCGAGGTGGTGGCCACCGCCCGTCGGCGTGGTGCGAAGCGCACCACGTGATCCCCGTGCTTGGAGGACGGGCCCACGTGCTTGGCCAACCTGGTGCTCAAGTGCAGCCGCCACCACCACATCGGCCACCTGCCCGCCCTGGGCCGAGAAGCTGAAACCCGATGGCACGCTGGTGCTCCCGACCCTGCCGGTCGGAGCTGGCAGACCCACCGGCCAGGGGTGTGAGCGACGGCAGCTCAGCTGTGTCCTGGGCTGTCGCCAGGTCGAGCCGCGTTTCTCGGCGGAGCGGCCCGGGTAGTGGCCCCGGCATGGAAGCCCGGGGCGTGACCCCCCGTCTGTGGCTGGAGGCCCCCGACCTCGCCGCCCTCGTGGCCGAACCCGGCCCGTTCCTCACGCTGGTCCTGGCCACTGAGTCGGAGGTCGAAAACGCCTCCCATCGCAACCAGCTGCGCTGGCGGGGGGTGCGGGAGTCGTTGGGCGACCAGGGCGCCGACGAGGCGGCCCTGGCCCACGTCGACCCCCTCGTGGAGGACGCCCACCTCCTCGGTCAGACGCTGCTCGTCGTGGCCAGCGCCCGTGGCGTCCACCACCGGAGCCACTGGCCTCGGCTGCCGTTCCGGGAGCTGGCCCGCTGGCAGGCCCTGCCCTCGCTGGGCGTCGTGCTCGACCGCCGCCAGGAGGCGCCGCCCCACCTCCTCGTGGTCTGCGACCGGCAGGGCGCCGACATCACCGCCGTGCGCTACGAGGCGGGCGACGTCGAGCTGGAGGCCGGTGACGTGGACCCGGTGGGGCGGAAGGTGAACGCCGGCGGTTGGTCGCAGCGCCGCTACCAGGAGCGGGCGGAGAACTCCTGGGAGCACAACGCCAAGGACGTCGCCGAGAAGGTCGCCCGGCTGGCCCAGCTGGTCGACGCCAGATTGGTCGCCGTGGCCGGCGACGTGCGGGCGTCGCAGCTCCTGCGCCAAGAGCTGCCGCGGGACGTCCTCGAGCTCGTGCGCGAGGTGGAGGGCAGCCGGGCACCCGACGGCGCACCGACGGTGGCTCCCGAGGACCTGGAGCGCCTGGTGGCCGAGGTGGTGGCGCACGACACGAAGGCGCTGGTTGACAAGCTGGCCGAGGAGCTGGGACAGCACGACCGGGGGCGCGGCGGCCTGGAGGGGACGATGGCCGCGCTGGTCGCCGCCCAGGTGCAGGTCCTCCTGGTGCACGACGACCCCGACGACCCCCGCACCGCCTGGTTCGGGGACGAGCCCACCACAGTGGCCGCTCGACGCGACGACCTGGCCGGCCTCGGCCCGGGGGCGCTCCATGAGGGGCGCCTGGCCGACGTCGTCATCGGAGCGGCGCTGGCCACGGGCGCCGGGGTCCGCATGCTCCCCTCCGACGAGGGTGTGCCCGAGGGCGTGGGCGCCATCCTGCGCTGGAGCTGACCGGCCGGGACGGCCCATTCGGCGAGCCCAACTTTCCCGGGGCGCCGCCCCCGAGCTCCGCTACACTGCCGCCAGCAGGACCGGGGCGGTACCCCGTGGCAATGGCGCCTCCTTCGATGTCCTTCAACGGAGAAGGTGCCCCGGCCGGCCGACGCAACCTCGGGGGGCTCGTCCCCTCAGCCAGCTGTCCGTCCCCCAAGGCCACCGACCGACACGAGGTCCACCATGCGCCCTGAGCGTGATGCCTGCGGCATCGGCTTCACCGCCGACGTGCACGGCCGAGCGTCCCGAGACATCGTCGAGGCGGCCCTGCACGGCCTGGCCTGCGTGACCCACCGCGGTGCGGTGGCAGCGGACGCCAAGACGGCGGACGGCTCCGGCCTGCTCGTGCCCATCCCGGCCGCCATCTTCGGAGAGGGCCACGGCGTGGCCACCCTCTTCGTGCGCGGGGACGACCCCCGTGCCGAGGTGGAGGCGGCGGCCAAGGAGGAGGGCCTGGTCGTCGAGGGTTGGCGCACGCCACCCACCGACGAGGACCAGCTGGGCGACCTGGCCCGCCTGAGCCGGCCCGAGATCGTCCAGGCCGTCCTCTCGACCACGACTCCCAACGGCCACGAGCGGGCTGCCTACCGCATGCGGCGCCGGATCGAGGCCGCCACCGAGGGCACCTACGTGGCCAGCTGCTCGTTCCGCACCGTGTTGTACAAGGGGCTGGTGGCGGCCGACCTGCTCCCGCGCTTCTACCTCGACCTGGGCGACGAGCGGTTCGTCGCGCCCTTCGCGGTGTTCCATCAGCGGTTCTCCACCAACACCCTGCCCACGTGGGAGCGGGCCCAGCCCTTCCGCACTCTGTGCCACAACGGCGAGATCAACGCCATCGCCGGCAACATCAACCGCATGCGGGCACGCGGCACGCTCGGGACGGAGGCCGCCGGGCTCGGTCCGGAGGAGCTGTTCCGGCCGGTGCTCAACGACGGCGACTCCGACTCCGGCCAGGTCGACTCGGCCGTCGAGCTGCTCGTCCAAGGTGGGCGAGACGTCCGCCACGCCGTGGCCATGCTGGTCCCCGAGGCGTGGGAGGGGGCGCGCGACCTCGACCCCGAGGTGCAGGGGTTCTACCGCTACCACGCCTGCCTGGTCGAGCCCTGGGACGGCCCGGCCGGCCTGATCTTCACCGACGGCCTCAGCGTGGGCGCCGCCCTCGACCGAAACGGCCTGCGGCCCCTTCGCTACGCCATCTGCGAG
>JALYHF010000317.1 GCA_030776745.1 Actinomycetota bacterium
GAGTCGCGGTCGGACAGCACGGCTGGTGTCTTGGTCATGGTTCGATGACACTACGGCGGAACATGGAGCGGCGGATGGTTCTCTGGGACGTGGACGGGACCCTCCTCCGCTCGCCGAGAACCAGCCGGGAGGTGTTCGACACGGCCGTCACCCACGTGCTGGGGCGCCACCCCGGCCCGCACGGCGTACCCATGAGCGGCAGGACCGACCCACTCATCGTCCTCGACATCCTCGGCTTCGCCGGCCTGTCCGACGAGGAGGCCCGGCGATTCCTGCCCTCGGTCATCGCCCGTCTGGAGGCCGACCTGGCCGCCGCAACCGAGGGGCTCCGCCGACGCGGCCGGGTGCTCCCCGGCGTGGAGGAGGTGCTCGGCCGCCTCCACGCCGAGCCGACCGTCCTCCAGTCGGTCCTCACCGGCAACACCGCGGCCAACGCCGCCGTCAAGCTGGGTGCCTTCGGGCTCGAGCGCTGGATCGACCTCGACGTCGGCGCCTTCGGCAGCGACCATCACGACCGCGGCCGGCTCGTGCCCGTCGCCCTCGACCGGGCCCGGAGCCGCCGGGGCTGGCTGGTCGCTCCAGGCCAGGTGTGGGTGGTGGGAGACACGCCCGGAGACCTGGCCTGTGCCCGCGCCGGCGGGGCTCGGTGCGTGCTGGTGGCCACCGGTGCCGCCAGCGTGGAGCAGCTCAACGGGCTCGGCGCCGACCGGGTGGTGGCCGACCTCTCCGCGGTCGAGGAGGTCTGCGACCTGCTCCTGTCCTAGGCCCAGGTCCGCCAGGGGGGGCGCTCCGCCGGCACGATGCGTCAGCTCGGCTGCTGGCGCCGCCACCAGGCGTCCAGCCGGCGGCGGGCCTCCTCCTCGCTCAATGGCCCCTCCTCGAGACGCAGCTCGAGGAGGTGGGACAGCGCCTGGCCCACCATCGGGCCCGGCCCCAGGCCCAGCTGTTCCATCACCTGGCGGCCGTCGAGGTCGGGGCGGATGGCGGCCAGCTCCTCCTGCTGGCGGAGGGCGGCGATGCGGGCCTCGAGCTTGTCCATCCGGCGGGCCAGCTCCCGCGCCTTGGCCTCGTTGCGGGTGGTGCAGTCGCAGCGAGTGAGCTCGTTGAGCCGGTCGAGCAGCGGCCCGGCGTCGCGGACGTACCGGCGCACGGCGGCGTCGGTCCATCCCATCCGGTAGGTGTGGAAGCGAAGGTGGAGCTCGACCAGGCGGGCCACCGCCTCCACGTCGTGGTTCGGGTAGCGCAGGGCCCGCATGCGGTCGGCGGTCATGCGGGCCCCCACCACCTCGTGGTAGTGGAACGTGACCCCACCGGGGCCGAACGAGCGCGTCTTGGGCTTCCCCACGTCGTGGAAGAGGGCGGCCAGCCGGAGGATCCGCTCCGGGCGCGTCTTCTCCACGACGGCGACGGTGTGGGCCAGGACGTCCTTGTGGCGATGCACCGGGTCCTGTTCGAGGGCCATGGCCGGCAGCTCCGGGAGGAACTCCTCGGCCAGACCAGTACGGACCAGGAACCAGAGGCCCTCCCCCGGGCGCTCCACCACCATGAGCCGGTCGAGCTCGTCTCGGATCCGCTCGGCCGAGACGATGGCCAGGCGCTCGCGCATGTCGGTGACGGCGGCCTCCAGCTCCGGGGCGGGACGGAGCCCGAACCCGGCGATGAAGCGAGCCGCCCGCAGCATGCGCAGCGGGTCGTCGCCGAACGACTCGACCGGCGACAGCGGCGTGCGCAGGCGGGAGGCGGCCAGGTCGCCGATGCCGTCGAAGGGATCGACGAGCACGGTGTCGGGGAGCCGCAGGGCCATGGCGTTCACGGTGAAGTCCCGCCGCGACAGGTCGGCCTCCACGGCGTCGGCGAAGGCGACGTCCGGCTTCCGCGAGTCGGGCGAGTAGGCCTCGGCCCGGTGGGTGGTGATCTCGTAGCGACGCCCGTCCCTGCTGCAGCCGATCGTGCCGAAGCGCGCCCCGTAGTCCCACACGGCCTCGGCCGCCGGGCTGACCAGCCGCTTGATCTCTTCGGGCCGGGCGTCGGTGGTGAGGTCGAGGTCGCCCTTGGGGTCGAGGCGGTTCAGCACCGCGTCCCGCACCACACCCCCCACCAGGTACAGCGACCGCCCGGCGGCCACGAAGCGCTCCGACAACCAGCGCGTCTCATCCACCGTGGGCGCCAGCCGGTCCGGGATCACGTTCGTCGAGGGTAGCGGCCACCCTGACCAGCCCGGGTGGGCATGGGAAAACCACCCGCTCGCGCCATGGACGCAGGTTCCGGCCGACCCGACACTGAGGGAGCTACCAACACCAACAGAGGAGCCCAAATGCGCACCCGGTCCAAGCTCGCAACAGCCACCGCCCTCACCGCTGCCGTGGGCATCGCCGGGCTCGCTCCCGTGGCCCACGCCGCCGAGGGAGACACCACCGCCACCTTCGACGTCACCGCCGGCGCGCTGGGCGTCAGCGTCCCCACCGGCCCCGTCAGCCTGGGCTCGGTGGCCAGCGGCGCCACGACCCATGCCAACCGACCCCTGGGCAACGTCACCGTCACCGACACCCGCGGAGCCCTGGTGGCGACCTGGGTCGCCACGGTGACGTCGACCAACTTCACCACGGGGGCGGCCAGCGCCAACGAGACGGTGCTCAACAGCGCCATCTCGTACTCCTCGGGCAGCCCGGTCTCGGGGTCGAGCGGGACGGGGACCTTCGTTCCCAGCGCGGCGTTGACCCTCGGCGTGGCCGGCACGGCGGCGGCGTGGACGGCGGGCGTGGGCAACAACACCCAGATCTGGAACCCCCAACTGAGCTTCACCCTGCTGCCGAGCCAGGTGGCCGGCACGTACTCGGGGACGATCAACCACTCCGTCCTCTGACGATGGGTCGGCTGCTTCGCACGTTGACGGCGCTGGCCGTGGCCGGGATCGCGATGATCCCGGCCGGTGGCGCCTCTGCCCAGACCGCCCAGGGTCGGGAGGTGGTGGGGATCCGCCTTCTCGACGCACCCGCCAGCCGTCGGGACGACCCGAGGGCCCGCCTCTACGTCGTCGACCACGTGCGACCGGGCACCACGGTGCGCCGGCGGCTGGAGGTCTCCAACGACACCCGCCGGCGTCAACAGGTGGAGCTGTACGCCGCCGGGGCCGACGTGGGCGGCAACACCTTCAGCGGCTTCGACGGCCGAGCCTCCAACGAGCTGTCGGAGTGGATGACGGTGCGCCCCGCCCTCGTCGACCTGGGACCGGGGGCCCGCGCCGTCGTCACGGCCACCATCGCCGTCCCCCCCGACGCCACCGGCGGCGAGCGCTACGCGGCCATCTGGGCCCAGCCACCCCCGGCCCTTCCGGGCCGCTCCGGCGGCCCCACCCTGGTGAACCGGGTCGGCATCCGGGTCTACCTCTCCGTCGGCGGAGGCGCCGAACCCAGGTCGGACTTCACCGTGGACACGCTGGCCGCCGCCCGCAAGGCCGACGGCACGCCGGTCGTGACGGCGCGGGTCACCAACACCGGTGGCCGGGCCCTGGACATGGGCGGTGAGCTGCGGCTCGACCGCGGGCCCGGAGGCCTCTCGGCCGGCCCCTTCCCGGCCCGCCTCGGCACCACCCTCGGCGTGGGGGGGACCGGGCTGGTCGAGGTCCCCCTCGACCGGCGGGTCCCTCCCGGCCCGTGGGACGCGAGGATCACCCTGAGCTCCGGTCGGGTCCAACGAGAGGCGCAGGCCACCATCACCTTCCCGGTCGCGACGGCCGCCACGGCGCCGCCCGTCCCGGCCGACCCCGTGGGGAACAAGCGTGGCCTCCTGCTCCTCCTCGCGGTGGGACTGGCCGTCCTCATCGTCGTGCTGGTCGTGCTGGTGCGTGCCATCCGTGCTCGTCGCCGGCACCGCGGCCGACAGGACGACGGACGCGCCGCCGACACGCCCGCGCCCGAACCCGAGCGCGAGTGCGAGGTGGTCGCCGCCGGGTAGGCCCACGGTTCCCCCCCGACCGGGGGCAGACGCCGGCCGGCAGGAGCCACCCGGTAACCTCGGCGGCCGGAAGCAGGGGGACAGGCGCCGGAGGCAAGCAGCAATGGGCACGGCGAACGTGGACGTCATCCGCTGGGGCCCGGAGCGAGCCCGCACCGGTCCTTGGCGGGGCGACCGGCGGGTGGCCTACCTCACTCCGCTCCCGGATGCGCCCGTGCCCTCGGTGGCGTTCGTCCATCGAGTCGTCGACGAGTTGGCCGCCCGAGGGTTCTCCCGGATCGTCACCGCCGCCCTGAGCGCGGTGGAGGAGGTGGGGTTCCTGGAGGCGGGATTCGAGGTCCAGGAGCGGCTCCACCTCCTCGGCCGTGACCTGCACCGGATCCCCAGCGCGGACAGGGCCTGCCTGCGCAAGGCTCGCCCATCCGACCGCGCTGCCGTGCTCCGGATCGACGCGCAGGCCTTTCCCCACTTCTGGCAGCTGGACGACGCCGGTCTGGACGACGCCCTCGAGGCCACGCCCCACGCTCGCTTCCGAGTGGCGACGCCACAGGGGGCGGTGGCGGCCTACGCCGTCACGGGACGGGGTGCCCACCGGGGGTTCCTCCAGCGCGTGGCCGTCCACCCCGACCACCGTCGGCAGGGCTTGGCCCGCGCCCTCGTGGTGGACGCCCTTCGCTGGCTGCGCCGGTGGGGCGCCCGGCACGCCGTGGTGAACACCCAGATGGGCAACGAGCCGGCCCTGGCCCTGTACCAGAGCCTCGGGTTCCGCCCCGAGCCCTCGGGCCTCACCGTGTTGAGCATCGGCCTGCCGCGGTGAGGCGGGTACTGGCCGCGCTGGCGCTGGCCCTGGCGCTCACGCCCGTGGCCGAGGCTGGCGGCCAGGCGCCGGACCCGGGCCGCCCCAGCCGCATCCGCCTGGCGTCCCAGACGCCCTGGGTGGGGCCGGGCCAGGAGCTCCAACTGCGCGTGGTCATCACCACGCCCAGGGCGCCGGCCGACGTGGAGGTGGCGGTCTCCGTGTACCGCCGGGTGACCAGCCGCATCGAGTTCGGCCGCACGCTGGAGGGACGGCCTCGGGGGACGGTGGTCACCGTGCGGCCGACACCGCTGGCGGACCTCGCCACCGACCCCGGCGGCGCCACGGTCGTCCGCCTCCCCGTCCAGGACCCGGCTCAGCCCGGCGACGCCACGCAGCTGCGACTGCGAGACGAGGGCGTCTACCCGGTGCGGGTGGAGCTGCGTGAGCTGGGCGGGGGAGAGACCCTGGCCGAGCTCTCCACCCAGCTGATCTACGCCACCTCCCCGGAGGAGGGCGGCTTCAAGCTCGGCGCCGCCCTGGTGCTGCCCGTGCACGCGCCCCCGGCGCTTCGGCCCGACGGCACCCGACGGCTCCCGGCCGGTTCGGCTGGCTCCCTCGGGGAGCTGGCCCGCTCGCTGGAAGCCCGCCCCGACGTGCCCCTGACCCTGGCCCCCACGCCCGAGACG
>JALYHF010000318.1 GCA_030776745.1 Actinomycetota bacterium
CCTCGAAGGGGGACCGGCGGCGGCGGTGGGCCAGCGCCAGGGGAGCCACCCGGCGCACGTCCTCCACCGACGCCTCCGGGCGGCCCTCCCAGCCGGCGAGGGCGGCGGCGGCTCGGGCGATCACCAGGTCGGCGCGCAGACCCTCGGCCCCCACGGAGGCGCACAGCGCGCTGATCGTCCGCAGCAGCTCCTCGGGAACCGTGCCGGCCCGGGCGGTACGGAGCCGTCGGCCCAGCTCCGACTCGGCCGCTTCCCACTGGGCCGAGAACGCCCCTGGATCGGCGTCGAAGTGCAGCCGCCGGCGAACGGCCTCGGCCCGCTGGTCGGGGTCGCCGCTGGCGGCCACGTCGACGGCCAGGCCGAACCGGTCGAGGAGCTGCGGCCGCAGCTCTCCCTCCTCCGGGTTCATCGAGCCGACGAGCACGAAGCGGGCGGGGTGCTCCTCGGAGATGCCCTCCCGCTCGACGCGGTTGACGCCGGAGGCGGCCACGTCCAGGAGCACGTCGACGAGGTGGTCCGGCAGCAGGTTGACCTCGTCGACGTACAGGACGCCTCCGTGGGCGGCGGCCAGCAGGCCGGGTTCGAAACGGCGCTGCCCTCCGGTGAGGGCGGCGCCGAGGTCGAGGCTCCCGACCAGGCGGTCCTCGGTGGCTCCCACCGGCAGCTCGGCAAAGGGAGCCTCACCGGGGAGGAGGGCGGCCAGCGCCCGGGACAGCGTCGTCTTGGCCGACCCCTTCTGGCCCCGGAGGAGGACGCCACCGATGGCGGGGTCCACGGCGCAGAGGAGGAGGGCCAGCTTCACCTCCTGTTGGCCCACGACGGCGCTGAACGGGAAGCGGGGGGCGCTCACCGGCCCTCCTCCCAGCCCTCGGCTTCGAGCAGGGCCGACCTGAGGGTGGCCACGGCGGCGGTCGAGGCGTCCCACAGGCCCCGCTGGTGGGCTTCCAGCAGCCGCTCGGCGATGGAGCGGAGGGCCCAGGGGTTCGACCGCTCGAAGAACTTGCGGACCTCGGGATCGCCCACGTAGGCCTCGGTGACCCGCTCGTACATCCAGTCCTCGGCCACCTGGGCCGTCACGTCGTAGCCGAAGAGGTAGTCCACCGTCGCCGCCATCTCGAAGGCCCCCTTGTAGCCGTGGCGCTGCATGGCGGCGATCCACTTCGGGTTCACGACGCGGGTGCGCACCACGCGGGCTGCCTCCTCGGCCAGGGAACGGACCCGGGGACGGGCGGGGTCGGCCGAGTCGCCGAACCAGGCGTGGGGGTTGGCCCCGGTCAGATGCCGGACGGTGGCCACCATGCCGCCGTGGTCCTGGAGGTAGTCGTCGGAGTCGAAGACGTCGTGCTCGCGGTTGTCCTGGTTCTTCACGGCCACCTCGATGGCGGCGAAGCGGCGCCGCATGGCGTCGGCGGCGGGGACCCCGAAGCCGGCCCGTCCGTACGAGAAGCCGCCCCAGGCCAGGTACACGGCGGCCAGGTCCTCGTCGCCGCGCCACTGGCCCGACTCGATGAGGGGGAGGACCCCGGAGCCGTAGCCTCCCGGCTTCGGGCCGAAGATCCTGGCGTCGCCCCCCCCATGGGCCCGCACGAAGTTGTCGGCGGGGGCCTCGTCCAGCCCGGCGACCAGCGCGAAGGCGTCGTCGAGGAGGCGGACCAGGTTGGGGAAGGCGTCGCGGAAGAACCCCGAGATCCGCAGGGTGACGTCGATGCGGGGCCGGCCCAGCTCCTCGAGCGGGATCACCGCCACGCCCGCGACCCGGCCCGACTCCTCCTGCCAGACGGGGCGCACCCCGATCAGGGCCAGGGCCTCGGCCACGTCGTCGCCCTGCGTGCGCATGGCCGCCGTGCCCCACACGACCAGGCCCACCGTCTCGGGGTAGGCGCCGGCCTGGTCGAGGTGGCGCTCCAGCAGGGCGTCGGCCAGGCCGCGGCCCACCTCCCAGGCCAACGCCGAGGGGAGGGCCTTCGGGTCCACCGAGTAGAAGTTGCGCCCGGTGGGGAGCACGTGGGCCATGCCCCGGGTGGGCGCCCCGCTGGGGCCGGCGGGCACGTAGCGACCCTCGAGGGCGGCCAGCAGGTGGGCGACCTCGTCGGGCGTGCGACGCAGGGCGGGCACGAGGGTGCGGCAGACGTAGCGCAGGGTCCGGTCCTCGGGGGCGGCCGACCACCCGGCCTGCTGGAGGGCGGCCAGCCGGCGGCGGCACCACTCCTCCACCTGGTCGAGACCGTGGCGGCGACCGGCGGCCAGGTCCACGCCCAGCTCGGTCGCCGCCGTGGCCCGCAGCGCCGGGACGCCACCTTGGGGGAGGCGGGTGATGGCGAGCACGAGGTCGAGCTCGGCCTCGCCCTCGGGCGGTCGGCCCAGGGTGTGGAGCCCGCCTCGGATCTGGGCGTCCTTGAGCTCGCAGAGGTAGCCGTCGACCTCGGTGAGCACCCGGTCGAAGGAGTCGCCCTCGGGGGCCTCGGCCAGCCCCAGGTCGCGGTGGATCTCGGCGTCCACCAGCAGGTCCCACACCTGCCGGCGGATGGCTGGCAGCTTGGCCGGGTCCAGCGTCTGCACCTGGTAGTAGTCGTCGAGCAGGCGCTCGAGCCGAGCCAGGTCGTCGTAGGT
Organism: Actinomycetota bacterium; assembly: GCA_030776745.1. Taxonomy (GTDB): domain Bacteria; phylum Actinomycetota; class Acidimicrobiia; order Acidimicrobiales; genus JALYHF01. The sequence continues at coordinate 2,611 of JALYHF010000318.1, forward strand.
GTCGGCCCGCGTCATGGGCGGGACCAGGTGGTCGACGATCACGGCATGTGCCCGGCGCTTGGCCTGCGTCCCCTCACCCGGGTCGTTGACCACGAACGGGTACACCAGCGGGAGGTCGCCCAGGGCGGCGTCGGGGTAGCAGTCGGCCGACAGGCCCACCCCCTTCCCGGGGAGCCACTCGAGCGTGCCGTGCTTGCCGGCGTGCACGACGGCGTCGGCCCCCCACCCCTCGTCGAGCCAGCGGTAGAAGCCGAGGTAGTGGTGCGTCGGGACCAGGTCCGGGGAGTGGTACACGGCGACGGGGTTCTCGCCGAAGCCTCTGGGTGGCTGGACGGCCACCACCACGTTGCCCAGGTCCAGCCCGGCGAAGACGAGGTCGTCTCCGTGCCGGTAGACCAGGCCGGGGGGTGGCCCCCACGCCTCCTCGACCTCGGACCGCAGCCCGGGCGCCAAGGCGGCGAACCACTGGCCGTACGCCGCCGCCGAGAGGCGGCCGGCGGCTCGGGCCAGCTGGTGGCGGGTGAGGGTCTCGCGCTCGTAGGAGAAGGCGTCGATCAGCTCGGCCATGAGCTCGTCACCGTCGGAGGGGATCCGGTCGACGCGGTAGCCGGCGGCGGCGAGGGCCCGCAGCACCTCCACCACGCTGGCCGGCGTGTCGAGCCCCACGGCGTTGCCGATGCGGCTGCGCTTGGTCGGGTAGGCGGACAGGACGATGGCGACGCGCTTGTCGGCGTTGGCGACGTGGCGCAGGCGGGCCAGGCGCGCGGCGGTGCCGGCCACCCGGGCCACCCGGTCCGGGAGGGCCCGATAGGCGGCCACGGGCGAGCCCAGGTCGTCGCCGTCGTCGACCACCTCCTTGAACGAGAAGGGCACGGCGACGATGCGCCCGTCGAACTCGGGGATGGCCACGCTCATGGCCACATCGATCGCCGTCAGGCCGGCGCTGGACCTCCGCCAGGCGTCGGACGGGCAGGTGGCGGCCACGGCCTGGAGGACCGGCACGCCCAGGGAGGCCAGCGCCGGCGCCTGCCAGTCGTCGCCGTCGGCGCCGGTGGAACCACCGGCCAGCACGGTGGTGATCACGGCGTCCACCCCCGCCTCGGCGAGGAGCCGGAGGGCGGGCACCTCCCCGGCGGCGTCGGGGCGCAGCGAGTAGCAGAAGACGGGCAGCGCCTCGGCGCCCCGTTCCTCCAGGGCCCGGCACAGGTCCTCGACGAACTGGGTGTTCCCCGCCAGCAGGTGGGCCCGGTAGAAGACGACGCCGATCACGGGCCGCGGGCCGGGCTCGGGCCGGACGGCGCTGACCCGCTCCCAGCGGCCATGGGCGGGCACGGCGACGGCCGGCCCGAACCCGAAGCCCGGCGCCGGCGTCGCCTCCGGGGAACGGCCCTCCAGGACGGTGTCGGCCACGAAGCGAAGGAGGTTCTCCAGGTTGGCCAGCCCGCCCCGGGCCACGTACTCGAAGCCCTGGGCCACGACGGCGCTCGGCACGGTGGACAGGGAGGTGAGCTCGGCGTCGGCCACCGCCTCGCCTCCGAAGGCCAGGAGGGGTACGCCGGTAGCCAGGCAGCGGCGGCGCAGCTCGTCGAACGGCTGCTCCCACGACCTCCGCCCCCCCAGCAACCGCACGAGCACGACGCCGACGCCGGCCAGGTCCGGCGCCTCGTCCAACGCGCTCGGGTTGGCCGCTCGGACGGGGGGGAAGCCGGCTGGGAGCCCCTCCACGATGCTGCGCAGGGCCAGGATCTCGGTGTCGGCGTTGGTGAGCACGAGGATCACGGGGCGGGGGCTCCCCGCTCGATCAGCTCGTCGAGGGCGTCCAGGTCGAGATGGCCCTCGAGGGCGTCGGCCAGGCGGTCCAGCTGCGCCTCGCGGCTGGCCCGGAACGACACCCCGGCGGGCACGAAGGTCTTCCCCGTCCGCCGTCCCACCTCGGTCAGGAAGGCCGACCGCAGCCCGTCCTGCTCGAAGAGGCCGTGCAGCGTCGTGCCCAGGACGCGGGCCTCGCTCGGCTCGACGGCCCCCTCCTCCTCGGCGCCGTAGCTGTCGTCGAGGTGCACCCACGCGGAGGCGTCCCCAACCCGGGCGACGCGGCCATGGTGGACCTGGTAGCCCGTGACCCGCTGGCCCAGGGCCGTGCCCTGCCGCTGGCGGGTGACCTTGGACGAGGCGAACTCGGTCTCGACGTCGAGCCACCCCAGGCCGGGCACGGCGCCCCGCCCGGACTCGACCTCGTCCACCACGGCGCCACCGAGCATCTGGTAGCCGCCGCAGATGCCGAGCACCAGGGCGTCGGGGAGGGCGGCGATGGCTTGGTCGAGCCCCCTCGAGCGCAGCCAGTCCAGGTCGGCCACGGTCGCCTTCGTGCCCGGGACGACCACCAGGTCGGGCCGGCCCAGCTGGGCCGGGCGCTCGACCAGGCGCACGCAGACGCCCGGCTCGATGGCCAAGGCGTCGAGGTCGGTGAAGTTGGACATCCGGGGCAGGCGGATGGCGGCGACGTCGAGCGTGTCGGCCACCGGGCCGTCCCCGGCCGGGCTCGGCCGGGGGCCGCCCAGGGCCAGCGAGTCCTCGGCGTCGAGGGCCACGTCGTGCAGGAAGGGCACCACGCCGAGGGTGGGCACGGCGCAGCGCCGCTCGAGCTCGGCCAGCCCGTGGCCCAGCAGGGAGGGGTCCCCGCGGAACTTGTTGACCACGAAGCCCCGCACCAGGGAGCGGTAGCGCTCGGGGAGGAGGGCGACGGTGCCGTAGAGGGCGGCGAACACCCCACCACGGTCGATGTCTCCCACGACCACCGCCGGCAGTCCCGCCTCTTCGGCCACCCGGAGGTTCGTGATGTCGCCGTCGAGCAGGTTGATCTCGGCCGGGCTTCCCGCCCCCTCGGCGATCACCACGTCGAAGCGGGCCCGGAGGTCGGCCAGGCATTCGAGGACCGTCCCGAGCAGCTCGGGCTTGCGGCGCTGGTAGGCGGCCGCGTCCAGGTGGCCGATGGGCCGGCCGAGGACGACGACCTGGCTGGTGCGATCACCGGTGGGCTTCAGCAGGATCGGGTTCATGGCCACCTCGGGCACGGCCCTGGCGGCCAGGGCCTGCACGCCCTGGGCCCGCCCGATCTCGTGCCCGCTCGGCGTCACGTAGGAGTTCAGGGCCATGTTCTGGGCCTTGAACGGTGCCACCTTCACGCCCCGGCGCGACAGGAGGCGGCACAGTCCGGCCACCACGTGGCTCTTGCCGGCGTCGCTGTTGGTGCCGCACACCATCAGCCCGCCCTTCGTGCCCTTCTCCCCGCTCACGCCGTCGCCTCCAGGGCGGCGGCCAGGCGGGCCAGCCCGTCGGCGTCGGGCACCGCCACCCGGGCGCAGCCGGGCAGGCCGAAGGAGGCGCAGTCGCGCACCACCACCCCAAGGGGGCCAAGGCGGCGGCGGAGCCCGGCGGCGCGGGCGGCCAGCACGAAGTTGGCCTGGGACGGCTGGGGCGCGAGGCCGTGGGCGGCGAGGAGCGTGGTGAGCTCGGCCCGCAGCACGGCCACGGCGGCGGACCAGGCCGCCAGGTCGGCGCCTTCGAGGAGGTCGGGGAGGGTGGCGGCGGCCAGCCCGCTCACGGCCCACCTGGGCTGGCGCTGCGCCAAGCGGCCGATCACCTCGTCGTCGCCGGCCAGCACGTAGCCGAGCCGGAGCCCGGGGCACGAGAAGAGCTTGGTCAGGGACCCGACCACCACGGCGCCGCCGTCGGCGTCCCCCCGCGTCCAGCTCCCGGCGGCCAGGGGGTAGAAGGCCTCGTCCCACACCGCCGCCGTGTCGTCCCGGGCCGCCAGCACGCCGCTGGGGTTGTGGGGGTTCGACCGCCAGCGGGGCGCACCCCGTTGCAGGCGGAGGTGGCGGCGGTAGAGGGCGAAGTCGGGCTCCTCCACCCAGCCGGTGCCCGCCTCCGCCGCCACCAGGGCGATGGCCTCGGCGCCGCCGTTGGTGAGGAGCAGGCGCTCGGGCCCGACGCCGATGGCCTCGGCCAGGGCGGCGGTGGCGGCCGAGCAGTCGGGATAGCGGCGCACCTCGTCGAGGTGCTTGCCCACCACCTGGCGGGCGTCCGGGGCAACCGGGTTGAGGCTGGCCGACAGGTCGAGCACGGCACCGGGGTCCAAACCGAGGGCGGTGGCGACGCTGGCCCCGTCACCCCCGTGGGGCCCGGGCGCGGGCACCACGGCCCTCATCCCCGGCCCCCTCGGTGCTGCACTCCCGGACGGGTCGAGCACCGGGCGGCGGCGACCACGGCGAGGACGGCGGCCAGGGCCAGGCCCACGTCGGCGGACAGGCGTACGGCTCGGGCGATGTCGGGGGGCTCCGGAGGACGGCCGTCGCCGAGGGGCGGCCGCAGCTCGACCATCCCGGCGTAGCGGCTCTCCCCGCCGAGTCGGAGGC
>JALYHF010000319.1 GCA_030776745.1 Actinomycetota bacterium
GAGCACCACAAGCGGGCCTACGCCGAGGCCGGGCGGTGGGTGGTCTCCCTCGCCCTGCTGGCCGGTTGGGGCGTCGGCCTGGTCCTCGAGCTGTCGCCCGCCGCCCTCGCTGTGCCTCTCGCCTTCCTGGGCGGAGGCGTCATCCTCAACGTGCTCAAGGAGGAGCTTCCCAGCGAGCGGCAGAGCCGCTTCCTCCCCTTCCTCGCCGGCGCCAGCGCCTACGCGGCCCTCCTGCTGGCCGTGTAGCCATCTGGCTCGCACGCCAGTCCTCGTCACGACTTCGTCACGGCCGTGCCGAGGCGCTTCGGCGCGAGCAACCGGGGGAAAGAGAGGCGGTGTGGAGGAGTGGACTCGCTGGTGAGCTGGCAAGGCTAAATGCGTCACCACGGCCGCGATCGGTCGGACGAGGACCTCCTGGGCATCTATCTGCGTCAAGTGGCGTCCTTCGAACTGCTGAGCAAGGAGGACGAGGTTCACTTGGCGCAGGCGATCGAGCGAGCCCACGAGGCTCGCGGTGAGGTCGCTCGCGACCCGAGCATGGCGGTCGACCGCCGAGTTGAGCTCGAAGAGCTCATGGCGTCCGGTGACGAGGCTAGGGCGAGGTTCATAGAGGCGAACCTTCGCCTGGTCGTCTCCATTGCCAAGCGGCACCAAGACTCGGGAGTCCCGCTTCTCGACCTCATCCAAGAAGGCAACCTCGGCCTGATGCATGCCGTGGGGAAGTTCGATTGGCGGAAAGGGTTCAAGTTCAGCACCTACGCCACATGGTGGATCAAGCAGGCCATCAGCGGCGGCATCGCCAACAGCGGCTGGTCCGTTCGACTGCCGGTGGAAGCGGCCGTCCGGATGAACCAGTTGCGAACCACGGCGGCGTGGTTGGAGGCGCGGAATCACCGGCGGGCTACGCTCGCCGAGCTGGCCCAAGAGCTCGGGCTCGATCGCACCAAGCTCGAGGAGATCGCCCCTTTCTCTGCGGAGCCGGTCTCCCTCTCAGGGACGATTCAGGCTGACGCTGACACCGAGGTCGACGCCCTCCTCGCCGACCCGCATGTGGTGGATCCCCTCCACTCTGCCGTCGACGCCGCCGTTGCCGAGGAAGTGCATCACCTCCTGGAGCACCTCGACCAGCGCGAGCGCGAGATACTGCGCCTGCGTTTCGGCTTCGATAGGGGAGAAGCCAGGACGCTTCGAGAGGTCGGCGCGATCATGCGCCTGACATCCGAGCGTGTCCGACAACTCGAGTACCGGGCCATGGCAAAGCTTCGCCACCCTTCCGCTGTCGACTCGGCCCACGACCTTCTCACCGGGTGAAGCGCTCGCCTCCTCACCGCGGCCGGGTTGGCTCGCTTCGCCACGTGCCTGAGCTCACCCGGGTAGGAACCGCTGCGACCTATCCGCTTGTCACAGCTCCGTCACCAACCAAGGTAGCGCCTCGTGCACGACTCGAGCGGGTAGCGCCACAAGGACGCCACCTGAAAGAGGAGACCACGACGATGGACTGGGTCGTATTCGTGCTCGCGCTGGCCGTGTCGGGCCTGATTGTCGGTGGCCTGGCCCGGCTTCTGGTCCCCGGGCCCGAGGACATGGGCCTCTTCGCCACCATTCTCGCCGGCTTGGCCGGCTCGTTCCTCGGCGGCTTCGTGGGACGAGCGCTGTTTGGCCGCACCGGCTGGCTCGGCTCACTGCTTCTGGCCGTGGGCGCCGCCGTGCTCCTCGTGCTCCCGTTCAGCCTGCGCCGACGGAGGGTGTACTGAGACTGGCGCGCCGGCGCATGCGTGTTTTGGTCAAGCTTGGCGCCCTAACGGAGTACATCCGAGGATCCCTGTGGTTCGGTCCCACCGTCGCCGTGCTCGGAGCCGTCGTGGTCGGCGTGCTGCTCACCCACGTGACCCCGCCGGAGGGCTCACTCCTCGCCTCGTTTGCCTTTCCCGGCGACGCCGAGGGCGCTCGCGGGATCCTTCGCATCGTCGCCACCTCGGTCATCACCGTCGTCACCCTCGTGTTCTCGCTGACGGTGCTCACCCTCCAATTGGCCTCTCAGCAGTTCTCGCCCCGGCTGCTCCGCACCTTCCTGCGCGAGAAAAGCAATCAGGCCGTCTTGGCCGTGTTCCTGGCGACCTTCTCCTACGCCATGGTCGTCTTGCGCGCCGTGCGGTCGGGCTCGGGCCGCGACGAGGAGGTTGTTCCCGGCCTCGCCGTCACGGTGGCGTTCCTGCTCGTCCTGGCCAGCATCGCCGCCTTCGTCGCCTTCATCGATCACATCGCCCAGTCCCTTCGCATCGACACCCTCCTGAAGCAGGTGGAGAAGGACACCCGTTCAGCCATCGACCACCAGCACCCGGCGCCGTGCCGCCCGGGCGCCGACGGCGCCACCCCGGAGCCGCCCGGCGATGCCGTGCCCGTCGCGGCCGGCGGGTCCGGCTTCGTGACTGCGTTGGCGCCCGACGCCTTGGAGCGTCTGGCTCTCCACCACGACGTGGTGCTGGCGCTGGGCCCCAAGGTGGGCGAGTGGGTCGTGGAGGGATGCCCGCTGGTCTTGGCCTGGCCGAGCCAGGACGACGAACCGCCCCCCGAGGGGCCGGCACTGGCCGAGGGCGTGAACGATGCGGTCACGATCGCCTTCGAGCGCACGATGCAACAGGACATCGCCTACGGGTTGCGTCAGCTGGTAGACGTAGCCGTCAAGGCTCTCTCGCCTGGTGTCAACGACCCCACCACGGCTGTGCACGCCATCGGGCACCTGGCCTCGATCCTGTGCGTTCTCGCCCAGCGGGACCTGTCCCCGCTGGTCCGCAAGGACGAAGACGGCGTGGTACGAGTCGCCGTGGCCACACACGATCTGCAGACCTACCTCGACCTGGCTTGTCGACAGATCCGGCTCTACGGTGCCCGGGACTCGGTCGTGGCCGTCCAGGTCCTCCATCTACTGCGAGACGTGGGCCGGTGCGCGACCCGGGACGAGCATCGCCGGGCGGTACGGAACCAGGCGCTGCTGGTTGTGGCCGCCGCCGAGCGGGAGATCATGGAGCCCCACGACATGGACGCCGTCCGGGAAGCAGCCACCCCTTGGAGACGACCCTAAGTGGGAGTGGCGAGACGGGCACACTGCCCGGTGACGGAGCCCGAGCATGCGAGCCGCCGCGCCGGCCGGGAGGGCGAGTTCTCGAGATTGAGACCGGTGGTGGAGGACGGGAGCTGCGCTGGTCGGAGACGGAGCTGTATCGACAGATCGCTCTGTTCACAACCGGCAACGACGAGCGAAGCGACGCCTACCAGCTGGGCTACAACCGGTTGGTCCAGCACCGGTTCAACCGCATCGGCTTGGGTGACAGCTTGATCGACCTGGGGCTTCGGACGTTGTTCTCGGCCCAGCTGGAGCGGGGGTGTGGGAGAAGCGCAACCCGTTGCTCCGCTTCGGCGATCGGGGAGAGGCCTACTGCTTCTCCTTCGAGTTCTTGTCGGCGCTCCTGCGCCAGTTCCGCGACGAGTGGGAGCTGGTGGTTCCCTATGAGTCGCACCTGGCCACCGCGCTGGCCTGGGCCGAGCGCAACGCCATCTCCGGCCATGGCCCTCCCCTCTGGCGCTCGGGGCTGGCCATCGAGGAGAGCAAGGCCGAGTCGTGGGCCACGGCCGCCTGGAGCCCGAGCTGCGCCGCCAGCCCTACCGCAAGAACATCGCGCTGGCCACGCGAAGCGAGATGACGCGCCTGGTCCAGGAACTGAAGGGCAATCCCGACAGGGCCGAACAGTTGTTGAGCACCTTCCGGGCCGAGCTGGCTGACGACCCGACCCTGGACCAGGAAGCCGCGTACAACTCCTTCGACCGCAGGACGTAGCGCTCGCGGCGTGACGGGGCGATGAGCTCGCCGTACCGGTCATCGCCTCGGCTGTGATGTTCGCCGTCGCGGCAAACGGCACTGCGCATCAAGGGTTGACGCAGTGCGATTGGGGCGCGGAGACTGTCCGAGCGTTGGACGCTGAGGAATGGATCCCGACCAGCTACCGCGGCGGTCGCGACCAGACAATCACCCCGCTGGCGGCGACTGGGAGGCGGGCAGAGATGGAGGCCGGAAGTCTCGATCCTCAGGGCCCGGCCGCCGAGTCGATGGCCGACCTGTGGTGGTTGATGCTGGGCCTGGGTGTGGCCGTCTTCGTGGTCTTCGCCGTGGTGCTGGCCGTGGGTCTGTTCCGCCGCCGTCCCCCAGAGGCGCCCGAGCCGGGCACCGAGGGGCCGGGCGGCTTCAGCGCCTGGATGATCGGGGGAGGCGTGGCCGTACCCCTGGCCGTGATCGCCATCGTGTTCGCCGCGACTGTGCACGCCATGCGAGAGGTCCCGACTACCGCGCCCGCAGGAGCGCTCGTCATCGAGATCGTGGGGCACCAGTGGTGGTGGGAGGTCCACTACCCCGAGGAGAGGATCACCACCGCCAACGAGGTCCACATCCCGGTGGGCCGCTCCATCGCTGTACGGCTCACCTCGGCCGACGTGATCCACAGCTTCTGGGTGCCGGAGCTGGGCGGCAAGATGGACATGCTGCCCGACGGGACCAACACGCTGGTCCTCCAAGCGGACGAGCCCGGGGAGCACGTCAGCCGCTGCGCCGAGTTCTGCGGGCTCCAGCACACCCTCATGGGCATGGTGGTGGTGGCCGAGCCACAGGAGCGGTTCGACTCGTGGGTGGCCGCCCGCCGACAGCCGGCGGCCGAACCCAGCGACGGCAGAGCCCGGCGGGGCCAGGAGGTCTTCCTCGGCGCCGGGCGCTGCGCCCAGTGCCATGCCGTCCGGGGAACGGCCGCCGCCGGTGCCAGCGGCCCTGACCTCACCCACTTCGCCAGCCGGCCCACCCTCGGGGCTGGGCCGGTTGCGAACACGCGGGAGAACCGGGCCGAATGGGTCGCCGACCCGCACACCATCAAGCGGGGCGTGGCCATGCCGGCGACCGAGCTGAGCGCCGAAGACCTCGACGCCGTGCTCGCCTATCTGGGCGCCCTCCGATGACCACCGCGCCGGCGCCGCCGCCGCCCCAGGACGGGCCCAAGGTCAAGGAGCCTCTGACCCACGACGAGCTCAACCGTCTGTTCGCCGACCCCCCTGGCCTGTGGGGGCAGCTGACGGGCGTCCAGAACGACAAGCTCGGCAAGCGGCTCATGCTCACCGGCTTCTTCTTCCTGCTGTTGGGCGGCAGCTTCGACTCCGTCATGATGCGCCTCCAGCTGGCGGTCCCCGAGAACGACCTGGTGAGCCCGCAGCTCTACAACGAGCTGTTCACGAACCACGGCACGGTGGTGATGTTCCTCGTGATCCTTCCCATCTTCGAGGGCTTCGCCATCATGACGCTGCCGTTGCTGCT
>JALYHF010000320.1 GCA_030776745.1 Actinomycetota bacterium
CCGTGCAAGCGGGGTGGACCAGGCGGTGGCGGGCCGACGCCTGGCGCAGGCGGTCGGTGGCCACGTCGAGGCCGGCCCACAGCGCCCGCTCACGGTCGACCTCGGCCAGGCGCTGGGCGGCGACGGCCGCCCGTTGCTCGGCCACGGTGCGAGCCCGGGTCTGGAGCCGGGCCAGCTCGGCCTCGAGCTCTGCCCTGCTCGGCACCACGGCGGCGGCGGCCAGCGAGGGCGTGCCGCAGCGAAGGTCGGCCACGTCGTCGCACAGGGGCCGATCGCCTTCGTGGCCGATGGCCGACACGATGGGGGTGGAGCACCGGCACAGGGCCCGGCACAGCACCTCGTCGCTGAAGGGCAGGAGCTGGGCGGCGTCCCCGCCGCCGCGGGCCAGCACGATCACCTCCACCTCGGGGCGGGCGTCGAGGGCCCGCAGCGCCTCGACCACCGCGTCGGCCGCACCGGGCCCGGAGACGTTGGTGGCCAGGTAGGACACGGGGTAGCCGGGGAAGCGGGTGGCCACCACCGACTCGAAGTCGGCCCGCACGGCGGCCTCCGTGCCGCACACCACGGCGATGACGGCAGGCAGGCGGGGGATGGGGCGGCGGGGCCGGTCCAAGAGGCCGTCGTCGAGCAGGCGGGCCCGGGACTCGGCCACAGCGGCGGCGATGGCCCCGGCCCCGACCGGGGACACCTCCTCGGCCACCATCTGGAGCTGACCCCGCTCGGGAACCCACCCCAGCGTGCCGGTGACGAGCACGCGTTCCCCGGCCACCACCCGGCAGCGGGCCGCTCGCGCCGCCGGGCAGCGGACCGACGCCTGTGCCGCTCGATCCCGCAGGGTGAAATAGGTGCCGCCGGGGTGGTGCTTGGGCCGTACCACCTCGCCCTCCACCGCCACCCGCCCCACCCCCGTGAGCGAGCGGGCGATCTCGGAGCTGAGCCGCACGAGCGTCAGGCGCCGCACGCCACCGCCCTCGTCGTGGCCCTGGCCGAAGAGAGGAAGGGGCTCCATGGGCCCAGCCTAAGCCGGCCCGACCGGCGTCAGCCGTGTCTCGGGGGGCGGGTGAGTTTCGCCGGCTCTGGGGAATGATGGCACCAGGAGGTGGCGGATTCGTGGAGATCAACATGGGTTTGTTGCTGCCCCGCGACGGAGTCAGCATCCCGGTGGCCCGACACATCTGCCGGTTCGCCTTGAAGGAGGTCGGCGTCCATCCCGAGTGCGTCGGTGACATCGAAGTGGCCCTCACCGAGGCCTGCACCAACGTGCTCGACCACTCCGGGCCAGGCGACCAGTACGAGGTCCACTTCACCATGAACGACGAGCAGTGCGTGATCCGGGTGATCGACACCGGGCACGGCTTCGACGGCGAGTCGCTCGGGCACTCTCGGGCCGCGCTGTCGGCCGAGGGCGGTCGAGGCATCGAGCTGATGCGAGCGCTGGTGGACAAGGTGAAGTTCGAGTCGAAGGCGGAGGCGGGCACCGTCGTCCACCTGGAGAAGGACCTCTCCTTCGTCGCCGACTCGGCCGGGGCCCGGCTGGTCACCCGCCGTGAGGAGGTCGGCTAGGCGGGGCGGCGCCCGTGGACATCCCTGCGGGCCGGTGGCATCGTAGAAGCAGCGTGAGCCTGGCCGAGGGAGGCGCAGTGGCGTCGACGCGGAACCCTGCCGAGGGCCCCGAGGACACCATGGAGCAGCGCACCCCACCGGAGGCCGACGCCCGGCCCATCGGCGGCGGCGGCAAGGGCGGCGACGACCCAGCCGTGGTCTTCGCCGGACTGGTCGAGAACGGGCGCTTCATGCGGGACACCCGCCTCGGCGGGATGTTCCATCGCGGGAAGGTCTCGCTCCGGGAGGTGTGCCGAAAGGACAGCCTCCACGTGTCGGTGGGCCCGGACAACCGCGTGTCGGTCCACGTGGACCGGTACTCCCCGCTGGCCGAACGCCTGCGAGGGAATCGCATCCGCTACTCGCCGGTGCGGGTCCTCGTCCACAACGCCGGCATGGTGGCCGACCTGGTGCTCTCGACCCTTCGTCGCCGGCGAGGCCTGCAGCGCTGCGAGCTCGAGTGTGGGCGGGTGTGGGTGGACGACGAGGGCGTGGTGGAGGTGGTGGAGGAGGCGTGCGAAGGCGTTCCCGGCCAGCTCGGGCCCCAAGGCGCTCCTCGAGAGCACGAAGCCGCCGACCACGATCACGGTAGGGGCCACCGCCACTAGCCACCGGCGCTGGGCAGCGCCACCTCGACCTCGAGGCCTCCCTCGAGGCCGGGGCGGGCGTCGACCCGGCCGTCGTGGGCGTGGGCCACCGCCCGCACGATGGACAAGCCGAGCCCCACGCCCCCCTGGGACGCCGTGCGGTCGGCGGACAACCGGCGGAACGGCTCGAAGAGCGACGGCACCGCGGAGGCCGGGACCACGTCACCAGTGTTCGCCACCCGGAGCCTGGCCTCCCCGCCGGCCACCCCGGTGGAGACCTCCACCTTGCCGGCGGGGCGGTTGTGGCGCACGGCGTTGTCGACCACGTTGGCCACCAGGCGCTCGAGCAGGGGCGGGTCGCCGAGGACGGGTGCCCGCCCCAGGGAGGCCTCCACCTGCAAGTCGAGGGCCCGTACCTCACCCTGGGCCTGGGCCAGCGCCGCCTCGGTGGCCGCCGCCAGGTCGACCTCCTGGCGGGTGGCGGGGCCGCGGTCGCTCCGAGCCAGGACCAGCAGGCTGTCGATCAGGCGCTCGCTGCGCTCGGTGGCCTCCCGCACCGTGTCGGCCATGGCCCGCAGCTGCTCGGGGGTGGCGTGGGGATCGGCCAGGGTGACGTCGACCACCGTCCTCGTGATCGACAGGGGCGTTCGCAGCTCGTGGGAGGCGTTGGCCACGAACCGACGCTGGCTCTGGAAGGCGGCCTCGAGGCGTCCGAGCATGGCGTCGAAGGTGTCGGCCAGCTCCTTGAGCTCGTCCTCGGGCCCCTGGAGGGCGATGCGCTCGTCCAGGTTCTCCTCCGACAGGCGCTTGGCGGCGGCGGTGATGGCGTGGAGCGGCTGCAGCACCCGCCCGGCCACCACCCAGCCCAGCCCCACCGAGGCCACGGCCATGAGCCCGAGGGCCTGGGCCGACCGGACGACCAGCTGGTGCAGGGTGGCCTCCCGCACGTCCCGCTCGAACTCCTGGATGACGTCGGAGAGCGGGCGACCGTTCTCGTCGACCGGCTCCTCCCCCGGCCCCGGCGGCACGTCGCCGGCCCCTGGGCGGGGCGCCAGGAAGACCTGGCCCGGCGGGATCTCCACACGGAAGGCCACGCCGCCGTGCGCGGGCTCGAGGCTGCGGCGCAGCAGGGCGTAGTTGACCCCGAGGAGCACGGCACCGGCCAGCAGGAAGAGCCCGCCGTAGAGCAGCGTGAGGCGCAGCCGAACGGTGGGCTTCACGCCCCCCTCACAGCCGGTAGCCGGCGCCGACGACGGTCTCCACCAGCGCCGGCTGGCCCAGCTTGCGGCGCAGGTTCATCACCGTCACCCGCACCGTGTTGGTGAACGGGTCGGCGTGCTCGTCCCACACCCGCTCGAGCAGCTCCTCGGCGCTGACCACGGCACCGTCGGCGCCCAGCAGCACCTCGAGGACGGCGAACTCCTTCTTGGTGAGCGGGAGCAACCGTCCGGCCCGGGTGGCCAGCCGCCGGGCCGGGTCGAGGGTGAGGTCGTGGCGGCGCAGCACCGGTGGCAGCGGCGCCTGGGCCCGCCGACCGAGGGCCCGGATCCGGGCCACCAACTCGGCGAAGGCGAACGGCTTGGCCAGGTAGTCGTCGGCACCGAGGACCAGGCCGCCCACGCGGTCGTCCACCGTCCCCGACGCCGTGAGCATCAAGATGCGCGACCCGCTGCCTTCGCTGGTGAGGGCCCGGCACACGTCGTCGCCGTGCAGGAGGGGAAGGTCGCGGTCGAGCACCACGACGTCGTAGCGGTTGACCGACGCCTTCTCCAGCCCGGCCTCGCCGTCTCCGGCCACATCGACCGCCATCCCCTCCCGCCGCAGGCCGCGGGCGACGGCGTCGGCCAGCACCTCTTCGTCCTCGACGACGAGCACTCGCACAACGTCCTCCACGCCTCACGGTAGCCCTGGTCCGGCCGCCGCAGTGGTGCTGCTGTCATCGAGGGCCACCGCGGCGACCGGCAGCACCCATCGTGGCCCGGGCCGGATAACGGCGGCGTAAAGCGGCGGTCTTACGCCCGCTTTACCCCAGGCGGCGTACGACTGGCCCATGCCCGCCATCGCAGGAGGAGGAAGAAGCAGATGAACCACGATCACGAGCGTCATCAGCCGGCCCCGGCCAGAAGGAGCAGGGCGCGTCGGGCGGCAGCCGGGCTGGTGGCCGGCCTGGCCCTCCTGGCCGCCGCCTGCGGCGGCTCGTCGGGGGCGTCCGACGCCAAGGTGGCCAGCGTCGCCGACAAGACCGCCCGCGATGGGGGTGAGGACCGGGTCGGGGACAAGGCGGCCACGGGCGAGCCGGACCCGGAGAAGGCGGCCCTGGCCTTCGCCAGGTGCATGCGCGAGAACGGCGTGGACATGCCCGACCCGGAGACCGGGGGCGACGGGATGGTCCTCATGCAGCCCGGTGACGGGCCCCTCCCGAGCGAGGAGAAGATGACGGAGGCGGCCAAGAGTTGCGACCACCTGATGAAGGAGGCGGGGCCGCCCAAGCTCAGCCCCGAGGACCAGTCGAGGCTCCAGGACGCCATGGTCGCCTTCGCCCGGTGCATGCGCGAGAACGGCGTCGACCTGCCCGACCCCGAGCCCGGCGAAGGGGGCGGCATGCGAATGAGGGTGGGCGATCCGCGCGCCGATCCCCAGTCCCCCGCGTTCCAAGCGGCCGAGAAGAAGTGCCAGCCCCTCATGGCCGACCTCGCCGAGAAGGCGGGCATCACCGCCACCCGCGAGGGAGGCCGGCGATGAGGCTGCGCGAGTCGACGACGGAGGCGGTGTCCCTCGACGGCCCGCCTCCGCCCGAAACCGGCCGGGCCGGGCGGCGACGTCCCCGCCGTCTGGTGGTGGCCGCCGGCGCCCTGGCCGTGGCCGTCCCCCTGGCCCTGGTGCTGTCCGGCGGGGGCGGGGGCGACAGCGAGCCGGCCGGACGCCCGGTGGCGGTGGCCACCACCCCCGTAGTGCGCCGCACGCTGGTGGAGCAGACGAAGGTGGAGGGCTCCCTCGGGTACGCCGCCCGCTACCGCGTGGTCAACCAGCTCCAGGGCACCTTCACCGGGCTGGCCGACAGGGGCTCGGTGGTGGAGCGGGGCCAGACCCTCTACGAGGTGGACGGCCGACCGGTGGTGCTCCTGTTCGGGGCCCGCCCGGCCTGGAGACGCCTGGCCACGGGCGTCGCCGACGGCCCCGACGTACGCCAACTGGAGGAGAACCTGGTGGCCCTGGGCCACGCCTCCGCCGACACTCTCACCGTCGACGACAGGTTCACGGTTGAGACGACCGCCGCCATCAAGCGCTGGCAGAAGGCGCTCGGGGCCGACCAGGACGGGGTGGTGGAGCTCGGTGAGGTGGTCTTCCTCCCCGGCGCCGCACGCGTGGCCGATCACGAGGTGGCCCTGGGCAGCGGCGCCCAACCGGGCTCCGAGGCCATGACGGCCACCTCGACGACGCGCGTGGTCACCGTGGACCTCGACGCCCGCCGCCAGGACCTGGTGAGAGTGGGCGACGCCGTGGAGGTGGAGCTGCCCGACGGCAGGCGGACGACGGGCACGGTGTCGGCCGTGGGCAAGGTGGCCACGACCAGCTCCGGCGGCGACGACGGCGACGGGAGCGGGGGCAGCGGGAGCGGCGGGGACGACGAGCCCACCGTGGAGGTCACCGTGGCGCTGTCGGACCCGGCGGCGACCGGGGACCTGGACCAGGCGCCGGTGGACGTGCACGTGAGCCGGGGTCGGGCCGAGAACGCGCTGGCCGTACCGGTCAACGCCCTCGTGGCCCTGGCCGAGGGCGGGTACGCGGTGGAGGTGGCCGAGGGCACCCGCCGCCGTCTGGTGGCGGTGCAGACCGGGCTGTTCGCCAACGGGATGGTCGAGGTCAGCGGCACCGGGCTGGCCGAGGGGACCGTGGTGGTGGTGCCTCGATGAGCGCCATCTTCGCCAGCACCGGGCCGGGCGCCAACGGCCCCCCGCCGGCGCCGCCTCGTGCCGTGCTCGAGCTCGTCGACGCGGTGAAGCGCTACCCCGGCTCCCCACCGGTGGAGGTGCTGCGGGGGGTGAGCCTCACCGTGGCCGGCGGCGACCTGGCCGCCATCGTCGGCCCGTCGGGGTCGGGCAAGTCGACGCTGCTCCACATCATGGGCACCCTCGACCGTCCCACCTCGGGGGCGGTCAGGGTGGACGGCCAGGACGTCACCTCCCTGTCCGACCGCCAGCTGTCGGCCCTGCGAGCACGGCGCATCGGCTTCGTCTTCCAGCAGTTCTTCCTGCTCGACGGGATGACGGCCCTCGACAACGTGGCCGCCGGCCTGCTCTACACCGGGCAGCCGGCGGCCGCTCGCGCCCGGGCGGCCTCCGCCGCCCTCGACCGGGTCGGCCTGGCCCATCGCCTCCACCACCGTCACAGCTCTCCGGGGGCGAGCGTCAGCGGGTGGCCATCGCCCGGGCCGTGGTGGCCCGCCCGGCGGTGGTGCTGGCCGACGAGCCCACCGGCAACCTGGACAGCCACACGGGGGCCGGGATCGTGGGCTTGCTCCGAGAGCTGCACGAGGAGGGGACCACCGTCGTCGTCATCACCCACGACCGCGACGTGGCCGCTGCCCTGCCCCGCCGGATCGAGCTGCGCGACGGGCGCATCGAGCACGACACAGGAGGGGTGGCGTGAACACGCACGTTCGCCCGGCCATCGCCCCGAGCCGGCTGCACCCCCGCGACCTGCTGCGGGTGGGGAGCGTGGGCCTGCGCACCCGACGCCTGCGGGCCGCCCTGTCGGCCACCGGCATCGCCATCGGCATCGCCGCCATGGTGGCCGTGCTGGGCCTCTCGGCGTCGAGCAGGGCGGACCTGTTGGCCCGGCTGGACCGGCTGGGGACCAACCTGCTCTCCGTGGCCCCGGGTCAGACCCTCACCGGCGACGACGCCACCCTGCCCCCCCAGGTGGTCGGCATGATCGGTCGCATCGGGCCCGTCGAGGCGGTGTCGGCCACCGCCGACATCGACGCCACCGTGCGCCGCAGCGACCGCATCCCGTCGGCGGAGACCGGCGGCATCAGCGTCAAGGCGGCCGACGTCCACCTGCTCGACACGCTGGGCGCCACCGTGGCCCGGGGGAGGTTCCTGAACCAGGCCAACGCGTCGTACCCCGCCGTGGTCCTGGGCTCGGTGGCGGCCGAGCGCCTGGGCCTCGACCGGGCCGACGGCTCCGTGCAGGTCTGGCTGGGCGACCGCTGGTTCACGGTGGTGGGGATCCTCGACCCCGTCCCCCTCGCCCCCGAGATCGACCGTTCGGCCCTGATCGGCTCTCCCGTCGCCGGCGAGCTGTTCGACCACGACGGCTCTCCGGGCAAGGTGTACGTGCGAACCGATCCGGACACCGTCGACGAGGTCCGCGCCGTGCTCGGAGCCACCGCCAACCCGGACAACCCCGAAGAGGTGCAGGTGAGCCGGCCCTCGGACGCCCTGGCCGCCCGGGCCGAGGCCAGCAACGCCTTCACCGCCCTGCTGCTGGGGCTGGGCGCCGTCGCCCTGCTGGTGGGCGGGGTGGGAATCGCCAACGTCATGGTCATCTCGGTGCTCGAGCGCCGCTCCGAGGTGGGGCTGCGCCGGGCCTTGGGGGCCACCCGTGGACACGTCCGGGTCCAGTTCCTCACCGAGTCGCTGCTGTTGTCGGCCATGGGCGGCGTGGCCGGCGTGGCCCTGGGAGCGGTGGTCACCGCCGTCTACGCCTCCACCCGGTCGTGGACGGTGGTGGTGCCGGCGGCCGGGCTGGTGGGCGGGGTGACGGCGGCGTTGGCCATCGGCGCCGTGGCCGGCCTGTACCCGGCCATGCGGGCCGCCCGTCTCTCGCCCACGGAGGCCCTGCGCACGGTGTGAGGCCGGCGAGGCACAGCCCGCCGCCCCGCCGTGGAGAAAGACGTGACTCGGAGGGGCAGGCGGGGTAGTGTCCGGCCTGCGCCGGCTGGCCGGCGGAGTGTCATGACGCGCGGGGGGCCCACGAACGTCGTTCGCCTCCTCGTCGTAGGTGTCCTGCAGTTCGTGTAGCCCAGAGAAAGGAAGTCGCCGTGCGCAAGACCTTGTGCGGTATCGCCGTCGGGACACTCACCCTGGCCTCGCCGGGCATCGCCGTGGCCCAGGTCGAGGACGGCCTGGTGAACGTCAACGTGCAGGACGTGGCCGTCTCGGCACCCGTGACCGCCAGCGGCAACCAGGTCGGCGTCCTCTCGGAGCAGAACCAGACCGACAGCAACAACAACAACGTCAACAGCACGGCTGGCCGGAACAACGACACCCAGATCGGCGACAACACCACCACCATCGACGACCGGGACACGACCAACGACACCACGGTCACCGGCAACAACAACACGGTGAAGAACACCACGGTGGGTGGGCAGAACAACACCGTCGTCACCGGCGACAACAACGACGTCACGACGGTGCGCGGCGACAACAACACCCTGGTGGATGGGGATGGCAACACCGTGGTGCCCGGGAACAACAACCGCTTCGACAGCGACGACGTCAGCATCGTCAACCGCGACGGCACGGTGGCGTTCGCCAGCCGCAAGGGCACGGTGACGGTCACCGACCGGTCCGGGAAGCTCCACGTCCTCCCGCATCACAAGGCCATCGCGGTCGGGCTGGTCCCCGCTCACCTCCACAAGCACGTGCTGTTCCCGAGCCGGGTGAGCCCGGGCTCCAAGTCCCGCAGCGTGGCCTCGGGCGGTGCCCTGGCCAGGACGGGCCAGGACTACGGCCTGCTGATCCTCTCGGCCCTGGCCATGGTCTCGGCCGGCTACGTGGTGTCCCGGCTCGGACGGGAGAACGTGCGCCCGTCCAGTGTGCTGGCCGCCCCGGCCGACATCACGTTGGTCGTGCCCGACCCGGACGCCATCGAGGCCTCCCCCGAGGCCGAGGTCGAGGTCGAGGTCGAGAGCCAGACGAGCCCGGTGGCGCCGGTCAGCGAAGCGGCGGACGACGACGGTCTGGAGGACGAGATCGCCAAGCTCCGCCGTCAGCTGGCCGAGCTGGCCGAGGCGACTCCGGGTCTGGCCCTCACCTCCGCCTGATCAACGGAGCCATCACCGATTGACCGGGCCAGGCGGGTTCCCGCCTGGCCCGGTCCCTCCGAGACGGCCCCCTACAACGGTCCGGCCCCTGTCCCCCCAACGGGGAGCCGCACGCTGAAGGTGGTGGACCCGGGTCGGGAGTCCAGCGTGATCGACCCGCCGTGGTCCTGGACCACGCTGGCGTACACGGCGTCGAGCCCCAGCCCGGTGCCCTTGCCCGGGGCCTTGGTGGTGAAGAAGGGCTCGAAGACCCGCCGCTGGATCTCCGCCGGGATGCCCGGGCCGTCGTCGGAGACCTCCACCACCACGTCGTCGCCCCTCCGAGCTGTGGTGACCCGGATCTGGCCCGGGCCGTCCAGGGCGTCGATGGCGTTGTCGATCAGGTTGGTCCACACCTGGTTCAGGGCGCTGCCGTGGGCCCAGATGCGGGGGAGGTCGGGGGCGTAGCGCCGCTCGACCTCGATGCCGCCCTGGCGCAGCTTGTGGCCCAGGATGGTCAAGGTGGTCTCCAGGCCCTGGTGGATGTCGACCTCCTGCATGGTGTCGCGGTCCATGTAGGAGTAGTCCTTCACGGCGTGGACCAGCTCGGAGATGCGAGCCGTGCTGCTCTCGATGTCGTCGATCAGCCTGGTGGTAGTGACCCGGCTGACCACCCAGTCGATCACCTTGGCCAGCGCCTCGGCCGGCACGCAGCCGGCCAGCTGGTCCAGCCACTCGAGCTGGCAGTTGGCCTCGACCAGCGCCGGCGCCACCCCCCAGGGGTCCCGCACCCCGTGGCGGTCCAGCCACCGCCCCAGCTGGTCCTCCCGGTCGCCCCGCTCGAGGGGTGACAGCGCCGAGACGCCCCGAGCACTCACCGTCAAGTCGAGGGTGAGGGAGTCGAGCTGCTGCCGGCAACCCTCCAGTCCGGGTTCGGAAGCCAGGGCCATGGACGCCATCTCGTGGGCGTGCAGGGCCTCCCGCAGGTCGCCCGCCGCCCGGCGAGCGGCCGAGGCGGGGTTGTTCAGCTCGTGGGCCAGCCCGGCCGCCATCTTGCCCAGGGCGGTGAGCTTCTCGTGCTGTTGGATCTGGGACTGGAACCGCTCGGTGCCGGCCCGCACCCCGAGGAGCAGGTGCTTGGCCAGGGGGAAGCCGGACATCAGGGCGTGGCGCATGGTGGCGTCGGACAGCCGGAGGAAGCGGCTCCGCTTCCCGGCCCGGGCACCCACCTGATAGGTCTCGTCGACCACGGGGATGGCTCCCACCCAGGCGCCCGGTTGGGCCGAGGTGATGGCCACGTGCTCTCGGCGCCCGAAGCGCTTGAGCACCTCCACCTCGCCCTCGAGCAGCACGTAGAAGTGCTCGACCGGCTTGCCCTCTTCCAACAGGCGCGTGCCGGCCTCGACGGTGACCTCCTCCCCCTCGTCGGCCAGCCAGCGCAGCTGGTCCTCCGAGAGGTCCTCGAAGAGGGGGAAGCTGCGCAGGACGTCGATCATCGGGGGATGCGGTTGAGGTAGCGGTGGACGAGCTGGACGGCGATGGCGCCTTCCCCCACGGCCGTGGCGACCCGCTTGAGCGAGGTGGCCCGCACGTCTCCCACGGCGAACACCGCCGGGAGGCTGGTCTCGAGCAGGTAGGGCTGGCGCTCCTCGGGCCAGCGGCCCGGGGAGATGTCGGGCCCGGTCACGAGGAACCCCCGGGCGTCGCGCTCCACGACGCCCTCGAGCCAGTCGGTGCGGGGCTCGGCCCCGATGAAGACGAACACCCCTCCCGCCGGGCGGGTCTCCGCCTCGCCGCTGTCGAGGTCCTGGACGGTGACCGACTCCACGCTGTGCTCGCCGTGCACGGCGGCCACCGCCGAGCGCAGCCGCACCTCGACGTTGGCGGTGTCGCCGATCTGGTCGATCAGGTAGCGCGACATCCCCTTGGCCAGCGATTCGGCGCGCACCAGCATGGTGACCGACCGGGCGAAGCGGGAGAAGTACAAGGCCGCCTGTCCGGCCGAGTTGGCGCCTCCGACCACGAAGACGTCCGTGCCGGTGCAGCCCGCCCCCTCGGTCATGGCCGCTCCGTAGTACACCCCGGCGCCGGTGAGGCGGTCGACGCCCGGGGCGTCGAGGCGACGGTAGGAGACGCCCGTGGCCACGATGAGGGCCTCGCTGGTGAGGCGGGTCCCGTCCTCCAGCTCGAGCACGCGAGCGGCACCGTGGGCCTCGAGGCCGACCACCTCCTGGGGGGACAGGAGCTGGGCGCCGAAGCGACGGGCCTGGGTCAGGGCCCGGCGGGCCAGGTCGCCGCCCGACAGACCGTGCGGGAAGCCGAGGTAGTTCTCGATCAGCGTGCTCTGGCCGGCCTGGCCGCCCGGGGCCTCCCGCTCCACCAGGGCCGTCTCCAGCCCCTCCGAGGCGGCGTAGACGGCGGCGGCCAGCCCGGCGGGGCCGGCGCCGACGATGAGCACGTCGAAGAAGGGGGTGTCGGACGTGGTGTGCAGGCCGATGGCGTCGGCCACGCCCAGGTTGGTGGGCTGGCTGAGCAGCCTGCCGTCCGGCAGCACGACGACGGGGAGCCTGGCCGAGGAACCGTCGGCGGCGGCCAGCAGGCGGGCCGCCTCCTCGTCGGCCTCGACATCCAGCCACTGGTAGGGCACGAGGTTGCGGGCGAGGAAGTCGCGCAGGCGGTGACCGTCGGGCGACCAGCGGTGGCCGATGACCCGGATGCCCTCGAAGCGGGGGTGGAACCCGGCCTGCCAGTCCTCGAGGAGGTCGTCGAGGACCGGGTACAGCCGCTCCTCCGGCGGGTCCCAGGGCTTGAGCACGTAGTAGTCGAGGCGCACCCGGTTGATGGCGTCGATGGCGGCGTCGGTGTCGGCGTAGGCGGTCAGGAGGACCGACTTCACGTCCGGGAACAGGGCCTTGGCCTGCTCGAGGAGCTCCACTCCGCTCATGCCCGGCATCCGCTGGTCGACGAGGAGGAGGGCCACCGGCGTGGCCCGGCGCTTGAGCTCTTGGAGCGCCTCCAGGGCCGAGGCACCCGAGTCGGCCCGCAGCACCCGGTAGTCCGAGGCGTAGCGCCGCCGCAGGTCCCGCTCCACGGCCCGCAGCACGTCGGCGTCGTCGTCCACGGTGAACAGGACCGGCCGGGCCGCCCGTCCTGCCTCCCCGGAGCTCATCGGGCCGCCTTGGCTCACCGGTGAGAGGGGCTCGGCCCGCCGCTTTCGAGCTCGAACGCCACCCGGTCGGCGTAGCACCAGTACCAGTCCTCCCCCGGCTCGAAGGACTGGACGACGGGATGGCCGCTCGAGGCCGAGTGCCGGGTGGCGTGCCGGTTCCTGGACGAGTCGCAACAGCCCACGTGGCCGCAGGTGGTGCAGCGTCGCAGGTGGACCCAGGTCTCACCCGCCCGCAGGCACTCCAGGCAGCCGTCGCCGGTCGCCTCCACGTCCCGGATGACCTCCAGATGGGTGCAGGTGTCGGCCATGTCGCTCCCCGCTGAAGTCGTGCGGGGCCACGCTACCGCTGGTCGACCAGCTGGGCGGCGCCCGGCGGAGGCAGCTCGACCCAGGTCGTCCCGGGGGTCAAGGCGACGGGCTGGCCGGCGACGTCGGTGTAGGTGGTCACGGCTTCGAGCGTCGGCTTGGACCACCGGCCCCGCACGGACTTCCCGTCGCTCAACACCCACGCCTCCCCGCCGCCGACCAGCTGGGCCTCGGGCACCGCCGTGTTCGAGCGGTCCCTGAGGCCCGTGTCGCGGTACTCCACGAACTGCACCACGACGTTGCGGGGAGCCACCTGGGCGCCACCGGGATCGGTGTGAGGCGTGCCGTTCTGCGAGCGCCGCCACACGCCGGCGCCGGCGTCCCACCCGTAGTCGACCACGGTGGTGACGTGCTGGCCCCGGTACTCCAGGTGCACGCCGCTCGCCGGGGCGGTGCCGGCGGCGGCCAGCGCCTGGCCCGCCGGGCGGTAGGCGAACAGGGGCGGCGGCGCCATGGCTCCGGCGGGCGCCCGGCGGTACAGGGCGGAGGTGGAGCTGAACAGGTTGTACGGGGCCGGGCGGCCCCGCTGGCGGTTGTAGTCGCCCGGGGCTACGTCGACGCCGATGTCGACCAGGGGCGCCGTCTTGAGCTGTTGCTGGAAGGCGGAGTTCGTCCCGGAGTAGGCGAAGAGCGGACGCCGGAGCGGCGCGGCCAGGGCGATGTCGGTGGACCGGGCCGAGCGGACGGGCCCGACGGGGTCGGAGTCGTTCGACTGGTAGACGGTGAACAGGCGCGTGACGCCGTCCTCCACCTTCTCCTCGACCACCACGTCGGCTTGGTTCAGACCGGCCTGGGGACGGGCGCTGGGCGCGTTGTCGATCTTGACCACCAGGGCCACCCGTTGGCGCCGGGCGACGTCCGGCTGCGGAAGCCCGGTGAGCGGAGCCACGTCGCCGGCGACCGTCGGCGCCGGCGGTGGTGGCGGGCGACGGGAGGCGTCGTCATCCCCCCCTCCGCAGGCCGCCAGCACGGCCAGAGCGGCCACGATCCCGACCACGAGTGGGTGACGTCGCATGGCCCCAGGGTCGCGCGCGGCGCCCGTCTCGATGCGTCACGGCGCCGGCCAGCGTCCCTCGCCCGAGCTGGCAGTTCTGCCATCATGCGGCATGCGCTCCCCCCTGAGGCCAGGCCGGGCACCCGTGCTGGCCGTCGTGACGGCCGTCCTCGGCCTCCTGGCCGCGGCCTGCGGCGGCTCGGACGAGGGCGGCTCCGACCAGGTCGCCCAGCGGCCGGCCCCGCTGACCGGCCTGCCCGTCGACGGCGACGTGGCGAGACGCCCGGCCACCACGGTGAAGGTCGACAACAGCCCGCAGGGTCGTCCCCAGAGCGGGCTGGACAAGGCCGATCTGGTGATCGAGGAGAAGGTCGAGGGCACCATCACCCGCCTGCTGGCCGTCTTCCACTCCAACGACGCCGGCTCGGTGGGCCCCGTGCGGTCCCTGCGCTCCACCGACGTGGGGCTCGTGGCGCCCATCGGCGGCGTGTTCGCCTATGCCGGTGGCATCGCCCCCTTCGAGTCGCTGATCCGCAAGGCGCCGGTCGAGGTGGTCACCGAGAAGACCGACGCCGACACCTTCGACCTGCGGGCCGGCAGGGAGCGCCCGTTCAAGACCTACACCTCGTCGGCCAAGCTGCGGGCCAAGGCCGGCGACAAGGCCAAGGCTCCCCCGCGCCTGTTCGAGTTCCTCGGCCCGGGTGAGGCCTTCGCTCCGCCGGGAGCCGCCCCTGCCGCCGGCGCCACCATCGTGTTCGGGCCGAGGACCACCGCCACCTGGGACTACGACCGCGCCTCGGGGGAGTGGCGGCGGTCCACCAACGGCACGGCCCACGTGGTGGAGGGGGGCGGCCAGCTGGCCTTCACCAACGTCATCGTCCAGCGCACCCGGTACGGGACCACGATCTACCGCGACCGCAGCGGCGCCCCCGTGGACGAGGCCGTGGTGGTGGGCACGGGTGAGGCCATCGTCCTCACCCAGGGCAAGCAGGTCCGAGCCCGGTGGGCCAAGGCCTCGCAGACGGCGCCCACCAGGTACACCCTGCCCGACGGGACGCCGGTGAGGCTGGCGCCCGGGCGGACCTGGGTGGAGCTGCCGCCCGACAACGCCTCCGTCACCATCCGATGACGCCACGCCGCCGCCCGGCGACGGCTCAGTCGCCTGGGTCTGCGGACGTCAGCGAGTCAGGCCCGATGATGACGAGCGACGGCCTCCTCGGCGAGCGGGATGAAGGCATCCACCGTGCCCGACCAGGAGAAGCTGGCGGCCCGCTCACGAGCCGAGCGCCCCAATTGGGCCCGCAACCCCGCGTCCCTGGCCAGCGTCATCCAGTGCTGCACGAAGGCCTCCGGCGAGGTCGCCAGCATGCCCGTCTGGCCGTGCACCACCGAGTCGGAGACACCCCGAACTCGGAAGCCCACCGTCGGCGTGCCCACGGCCGCCGCTTCCATCACCACCAGCCCCCACCCCTCCATCATGGCGGGGTGGAGGAGCAGCCACGCCCCACTCAAGAGGCGGTGCTTCTCCTCGTCGCTCACCTGACCCACGAGCTCGACGCCCTCGCCGGCCATTGAGGAGAGCCGCGCCGCTTCGGGGCCGCTCCCGGCGATGACCAGCCTTCCGCCAACTCGAGGCCGCACCTGTTCCCACGCCTCGAGGAGCAGGTCCAGGCGCTTGTGGGGCACGAGACGGCCCAAGGACAGGAACAGCGGCTCTGGGGACTTGGGCTGGATCTGCTCGGGAACGTCGGTCCCGTTGTGGACGATGCGGATGCGATCGCCCTCAACGCCGACGGCCTCGAGACTGGCCGCCGTCGAGGGCGACACCGCCATGAAGAGGCACCGGCGGTAGGCCCGGCGCAGCGCCGCCGGCTCCATACGCCGGCCCAGCCCGGCCAAGGGCTCGGGGAACCACTGGCCCCAGTGCTCGGTGTGGATGTGGTTGACCAGGCAAAGCACCGGCTTTCGACGCCACACGGCAGCGAAGAACGGCACTCCATTCGCCACGTCGACGACCAGGTCGCAGCCGCGAAAGTGCCGCAGGTACTCGAGCGGTGCCCGGAGGTATTGGCTGTACTGACCGCCGCTGACCCGAACGGAGTAGGGCCGGGGGGACGCCGGTGCCCCGCACAGGAGCGCCACGTCGTGGCCGCGGTCGAGGAGGCCGCTGGCCAATCGGTCGATCAAGACCTCAGAGCCTCCGGCCAAGGGGTTGGCAAGGTCCCGCCAGGCGACGAAGAGGATCTTCATGAAGCTCGGGCGCACCGGTGGCCAGCCATGGCGTGCCTCTATACACGACCTGCTCGCCCGGCGGTAAGTGTTCCTTTCACCTAGCAAAGGGCGACCCGCCTCGCTCCGGACCGCCTCGACGGGAGCGAGCTCGGGTCACACCTTGATGGCCACGTACTTGGTCTCCAGGTACTCGAGGATGCCCTCCCGCCCGCCTTCTCGACCGAAGCCCGAGTGCTTCACGCCCCCGAACGGCGCCGCCGGGTTGGACACCACTCCCTGGTTCAGGCCCACCATGCCGGTCTCCAGCCGCTCCACCACCCGCAGGGCCCGGTCGAGGTCGCGGGTGTAGACGTAGGCCACCAGCCCGTACTCGGACTGGTTGGCGGCGGCGACCGCCTCCTCCTCCGTGTCGAACGCCGTCACCGGCGCCACCGGGCCGAAGATCTCCTCCCGCGCCAACCTGGCCCGGGGCGGGACGTGGGTGAGCACCGTCGGGGCGTAGAAGTAGCCGGGCCCGTCAAGTCGCCTGCCGCCGACCAGCACCGTCGCGCCCTGGGCCACGGCATCGTCCACCAGGCCGGCCACCTTCTCCCGCTGCTCGTGGTTCACGAGGGGCCCGACCTGGGCACCGGCTTCCGTGCCCGGAGCCACCTTCAGGGCGCCCATCCGCGCCGCCAGCTTCTCGCTGAAGGCGCCGGCGGCGCCGGCAGCCACGTGGAAGCGGTTGGCGGCCGTGCAGGCCTCGCCGATGTTGCGCATCTTGGCCAGCAGGGCCCCCTCCACGGCCAGGTCCATGTCGGCGTCGTCGAAGACGAGGAAGGGGGCGTTGCCTCCGAGCTCCATCGACGTCCGAAGGACGTTGGGCGCGGCCTGGGCCATGAGGTGACAGCCAACCTCGGTGGACCCGGTGAACGAGAGCTTGCGAAGCCCGGGGTGGGACAGGACCGGGCCCACCACCTCGGCCGGCGAGGAGGTGGTGACCACGTTGAGCACCCCGGGAGGCAAGCCGGCCTGCTGCAGGATGTCGGCCAGGGCCAGAGTGGACAGCGGCGTCTCCTCGGCCGGCTTGACCACCATCGTGCAGCCGGCGGCCACCGCCGGGGCG
>JALYHF010000321.1 GCA_030776745.1 Actinomycetota bacterium
CCCCTGCCCCTCCCGCCCGCCCGGCCCCGGTGGGCGGGACCGCCGCCGCGCCACCTGCCGCCGGCCCGGGAGGTGGCGTGGTGGACCAGCCCCGCTTCCGGGGCCATGGCATCGGCATGAGCCAGTACGGCGCGCTGGCCAAGGCGCAGCGAGGGGCGAAGGCGGCCGCCATCCTGGCCAGCTACTACCCGGGTGCCCGGGTGGCCCACCTCCCCCCGGAGCGGCTGCCGGCCACCATCAAGGTGGCGCTCGAGCCCGTGCGGTCCTCCATGGTGGTCACCGGCCCCGGTCGCTTCCGGCTGCTCGACGGCTCCGGACGAGCGATGGCGGTGGCGGCGACGGGGGCTTGGCGGATCGGGACCGCACCCCATGGCAAGATCCGAGTGACACCCCCTCCCGGACAGGACGCGGCACCGGTGCTGGAGCCCATCGGCTACGAGCCGCAGAGCCCGGCGCCGGGCTCGCCGGTGACGGTCCGCCTCCGGCTGTCGGCCCCGGCCATGGTGGGCGCTCGGGTCGACGGCCCCGCTGGCCCAGCGCCGGTGGCGTCCGGTTCGCAGTTCATGGAGGCTGGCGAGTGGCCGCTGGCCTTGCCCCCCCTGGCCCGGCCGGGCCGACACGTCGTGTCCATCGTGGCCGACGCCGGTGCCGACCGGGTCACCACCGTGCCCTTCACCATCGCTGTCAGCGAGGGATCTGACCAGGGATCGACATCGGCCATGCCCGACCCGACCCGGCGCTCGGCCTCCTCCCCACCCGTTCGGGGGCTCGGGCTGGTGGCGTTGGGGCTGTGGGTGTCGGTGGTGCTCGCCGGACGCCGGCGGGCGCCGTCGCTGCGGGGCGGCGACTAGGGCTCATCACCCAGCCATCGTGCCGGTGGTGGCGCTCGTTCGGCTGGTTCCTCCTGGCCGCAGCGGGAGCAGCGCCATTCTGCTCGAGGCGGTTGAGCTGGTGCGCCAGCAGGGCCGCCACCCGCGCATGAGGCGGTCGAGCTCACACTTCCTGTGGCGAGCGATCGTCGGGGGAGGCGAGCGAAGGGCGGAGCGTGAGGGGAGGGAGGTAGTCGCCGACGAGCTCCCTGACCCACCAGGCGCCAGTGCGGTGCCGCTCCGCTCTGGTGGAGTAGCGGTAGCGGTAGAGGCGGACCCGCACGAACTTCGGGGGGCCGTCCGGAAAGGGGTTCCTGCCCACCAGCCGCAAGGTGGGCCCGTCGTCCTCCAGGAGCTTCACGAGGAAGGGGAGCAACCAGCCCTGAGCGTAGGAGGGCGAGAGCGGGACGAACCACAAGAGCCAGTCGAGGCGCAAGTGGTAGGGCGCCACCTGGCGAGGCCGGCGCCGGGGATCGCCGGGCTTGGCCTTGAACTCGTACTCCTTCCAGGTGGTGCCCGGCCCCACCGACGGCTCGTCGGCGCCCTCCACCACCACCTCGTAGCGCTCCTTGGTGATGCTGCCGAACAGGCCGTAGGTGTTGGCCAGGCGGAGCGGGTTGAAGCTGAAGTTCATCAGCTGCCTGGAAGACGCCATGTTGCGGACCGGCCAGTAGCTCAGCACCGCCATGCCCACGGTGACGGCGATGACGATCGCCGTGAACCACCCGGGGGGAGTGTGCAGGCCAGGCGCCTGCACGGGCAGGACGCGGGCGAGCATTCCGTCGTCGAAGCTCGGCACGGCCAGGGTGATGGTCAAGAAGTTGAGCCAGGCGTAGTTGCCGCTCAGGATCAGCCACAGCTGGGTGACCACGATCAGGCCGCCGGCGACGCCGGCCACGGGCTGGGGCAACAGCAGCCCGAACGGCAGGACCAGCTGCGAGAAGTGGCTGGCCACGACCTCCGCCTTGTGCAGCTTCTTCGGCAGGTGGTGGAAGTGCCAGCTCAAGGGGTTGGGCAAGGGCTGGGTCTCGTGGTGGTAGTGGAGGGCGGTCAGATCCCGCCAGGCGCGGTCGTGTCGCAGCTTGATCAGCCCCGCTCCCACCTCGAGGCGGATGAGCAGCCACCGGATCAGGAGGATGACCAACAACGGGGGTGCCGTGCGGGCGTTGCCCAGGAAGATGGCGAGGAACCCGGCCTCGACCAGCAGCGTCTCCCACACGAAGCCGTAGAACGTCTGGCCCACGTTGACGAAGGAGAGATAGGAGGCCCACAGGGCCAACCAGACCACCATGGACAGCCAGAGGGGGCCCTGTTCGGGCAGCCCCAGCACGGCGGCCGAAGCCAGGAAGACTCCGGTCCAGGCCACCACCATGGCGAAGCGGTCCGAGTAGTGCAGGTAGAAGATGCTCGGCGCCCGCTTCCAGGGCACGGCCTGCAGGAACCGGGGCACCGGGAGAAGGCCGTCGGCCCCGAGCAGGGGGCGGAACTGGTTCACGGTCGACAGGAACGCGACCAGGTACACGGCGCCCAGCAGGCGCTGGAAGACCAGGCGGCTCAGCCAGTACTCGGGTGCGGAGAACCAGTCCATCGTGCTGCCGCGGCAGGCGACGAGAGCGCCGCCTCACCATGCCTTTCCAACGGTTGGACCGGTCCGACTGTTCCAGCCCCCCGCTTGGGACGGTCGTCCGTCGTCAGATGCGGTTCAGTGGGCGTTCACTCGAGCGACATCTCCTGGGGACAGGGGCGAAACGGGGCCCTCGTACCATCCGCCCAGAGCCGGGCCGGTTGCCCGACGGGGGGAGAGGAATGAAGCGTCGTAGCCGAGTTCAGTTGCTGGTCGCCGTGCTCGCCGCGCTGGCGCTGACCACCGCGGCGTGCGGCGGTGGCGGCGGCGAAGAGACACCCGCCGGGCAGAGCCAGGAGCCCACCGGCGATGCCGTGAAGGTGGGCATCCTTCACTCGTTGAGCGGCACCATGTCGATCAGCGAGGTGGCGGTGAAGGACGCCGAGCTGCTCGCCATCGAGGAGATCAACGCCAAGGGCGGCGTGCTCGGCAAGAAGATCGAGCCCGTCGTCGAGGACGGCAAGTCCGACTGGCCGACCTTTGCCGAGAAGGCCGAGAAGCTCCTCACCGTCGACAAGGTCGCCGTGGTGTTCGGCGGCTGGACGTCGGCCAGCCGCAAGGCCATGCTGCCGGTGTTCGAGGGCATCGGCGGGCTGCTGTTCTACCCGGTGCAGTACGAGGGCCTGGAGGCGTCGCCCAACATCTTCTACACGGGTGCGACCACCAACCAGCAGATCATCCCCGCCCTGGACTACCTCAAGCAGCAGGGCATGACCGACGTCTACCTGGTGGGCAGCGACTACGTCTTCCCCCGCACCGCCAACAAGATCATCAAGGCCTACGCCCAGGCCAACGGCCTCAACATCATGGGCGAGGACTACCTGCCCCTCGGCGACACCGGTGTGTCCACCATCGTCTCGAAGGTGCTGGCCAAGAAGCCGAAGGTCGTGTTCAACACCCTCAACGGGGACAGCAACGTCGCCTTCTTCAAGGAGCTGAAGGGGAAGGGCAACACGCCCGAGGAGATCCAGACCATCTCGGTGTCGGTGGCCGAGGAGGAGGTCGGCGGCATCGGCCTCGACAACATCCGCGGCCACCTGGTGGCGTGGAACTACTACCAGACCACCAACACCCCCAAGAACGCCGATTTCGTGAGGGCGTTCAAGACCAAGTACGGGGACAAGCGGGTCACCGCCGACCCGATCGAGGCCGGGTACAACGGCGTGTACATCTGGGCGGCGGCGGTCGAGAAGGCCCGCTCCTTCGAGGTGGCCAAGGTGAAGGCGGCGGCCAAGAACCTCACCCTGGAGACGCCCGAGGGCACCATCACCGTCGACGACGCCAACCAGCACGTCTCCAAGACGGCCCGCATCGGCAAGATCAACGACCAGGGCCTCATCGACGAGGTGTGGAGCTCGGGCTCCCCGATCGACCCCGACCCGTGCCTCATCAGCTACCCCTGGGCCAAGGGTCTCGCCCAGGGTGAGTGTGACCGCACCTAGGACAGCTCCGGGCCGCGGGGGGCGGTCCGCCCCCCTGGTCCCGCGGCCCCGGGGCCGTCGCTGATCGCCATGGACGTCATCCTCGAACAGCTCTTCACCGGGCTCAGCGTGGCCTCGGTGCTGCTCCTCATCGCCCTGGGGCTCACGTTCACCTTCGGGCAGATGGGCGTGATCAACATGGCCCACGGCGAGCTGATCATGGCCGGCGCCTACGCCCCTTTCGTGCTCCAGACCAAGGTGGCGCTGCTGGCCGGCGCCAGCGCCACGGCGTTCATGCTCTCGCTGCCCCTGGCCTTCCTGGTCGCCGGCCTCCTGGGCGTGGTCATGGAGCGCCTGCTCATCCGGCGCATGTACGGCCGGGCCCTCGACACCCTCCTCGTCACCTTCGGCGTGAGCCTGATCCTCCAGCAGGCGGCCAAGGACGCCTTCGGGGCGCCCAACGTGGACGTGCGGCCGCCCACCTGGCTGCGGGGCAACTGGCGGGTGGCGGGCTTCACCATGCCCCACACCCGCCTGTTCATCATCGTGCTCGCCGTCGTCGCCTTGGCCGGCATCTGGGTGTTCATGGCCAAGCTGCCCCAGGGCCGGCGGATGCGGGCCGTCATGCAGAACCGCGAGCTGGCGGCGGTGAGCGGCCTGGCCACGTCGCGCGTCGACGTCCTCACCTTCTTCATCGGTTCCGGCCTGGCCGGGATCGCCGGCGTGGCCGTGTCGCTGATCGGCTCCATCGGGTTCCGGATCGGGACGGGTTACATCATCGACGCCTTTCTCGTGGTGGTGGTGGGCGGGCTCGGCAAGCTGCGGGGCGCCGTGCTCGCCGCCGTCGCCCTCGGCATCATCGGCTCCTACGGCGAGTACGCCACCTCGGCCAGCATCGGCAAGGCCATCGTGTTCGCCGGGGTGATCCTCTTCCTCCAGTTCCGGCCGAACGGCATCGTGACGTTCCGCACGAGGGGCCTCACCGCGTGAGCGACGTCGCCACCGAGGCATCCGACGCCCCCGCCGTCGTCACGCCGGCGGCCGACGAGGTCGTGGACGCCATCACCGCCACCGATCCCGCCGACCGCACGGTGGCGTCCCTCGCCCTGCGGTCGCCGGCGCTGGCCCGCTGGGGCGGTCGCCTGGCCCTGGTCGGCTTGGCCGCCTTGCTGTTCGTGTGGCCGGACGTGATCGGCGACCCCACCCGCGTGCGCCAGTGGTCGGAGTACCTCTGCTACGCCACCATCGCCGTCGGCATCGACCTGGCCTGGGGCTACGGCGGGATGCTCGTGCTCGGCCAGGGCGTGTTCTTCGGGCTCGGCGCCTACGCCATGGGGATGTACCTGTCACTGGAGCAGGTCTCCGACGGCGCCCTCCCGCAGTTCATGTCGCTCTACAGCGACTACGACTCGCTGCCGGTCCTGTGGCGCCCCTTCCGCTTCCTGTGGTTCGCCGCCCCTGCCGCCGTGCTGGTGCCCATGCTCGTCGCCGGCCTGCTCGGCTGGCTGGTGTTCACCCGGCGGATCCGGGGCGCCTTCTTCGCCATCCTCACCCAGGCCACCGCCTTGGTCTTCTGGCTCATCCTGGTCGGTCAGCTGAAGCTCACAGCCGGCACCAACGGGCTCACCAACTTCTCCAAGACGTTCGGGCGCAGCAAGTACGACCCGACCACCACCACCTTCCTCTACACCCTGGCCGCCGTCGGCCTCCTCGCCACCGTCGTGGTGGCCCGCCAGCTCGTCCGCAGCCGCTTCGGCCGCCTGCTCGTGGCCACCCGGGACGGCGAGGACCGCGTGCGGTTCCTCGGCTACAACCCGGCCACGGCGAAGACCATCGCCTTCATGGTGGCGGCGGGGATGGCGGGGTTGGCCGGCGCCTTCGCCGCTCCCATCATCGGGATCGTCGCCCCCAACCAGTTCGCCGTCCTGCCGTCGATCCTGATGATCACGTGGGTGGCCATCGGTGGACGGGGGTCGCTGTGGGGCGCCGTCCTCGGGGCGTTCCTCGTGAGCTGGGCCAACACCGGCTTCAGCGAGTCCCGCCCCGACGACTGGCTCTACCTCCAGGGCCTGCTCTTCGTCGTGGTGGTGGCCTTCGTGCCGGGAGGGCTGGCCGGCGTGGTCCGCACGGTGGGGGCGCTGGTCTTCCGCCTCCGGCGCAGCGCGCGGCAGCCGGCGTCCAACCCCACGCCCGAGGGGGTGGTGGTGTGACGC
>JALYHF010000322.1 GCA_030776745.1 Actinomycetota bacterium
GCCAACGACGCCTGCCTGCAGACCATCCCCCGCACGGTGAACACCGGCCTTGGTGCGTTGTTCATCCTGGTCGCGCTGTACCTGCTCGGGGGTGAGACGCTGACCGACTTCGCCCTCGCCCTGCTGATCGGCATCCTCGTCGGCACCTACTCCTCGTTGTTCACCGCCGCCCCCCTCGCCGTTGCCATCGAAGGCCGCACATCGGCCGAGGCGGGAACTGTGGAGCGGCGGGTGCTGGCACCGTCGGGGGGACGAGCTGGTCCCCAGCCCGCTCCGGTTCGCTCCGACGCCGCCCACGACGAGCTGGCAGCCGTCGGGGCACCGCCTCCCTCGTCGCCCCGTCCACGGTCGACCTCCCCGGCGCCTCGACCACGAAAGCGCAAGGCCAAGAACCGAGGGCGGCGACGATGACCCGAACCGAAGGAGCGCTTCCATGAGCCCGGTCGCCACCCGCCCTCGCCCCGCTCCGCCTCAGGACAAGGGGGATCTGGCCACGATCCTGATCGCGGCGGCGACGGCGGCACTCGCCCTCCTCGTCGTCGTGCCCGCCACGCGGCTGCCCTCCTTCGTCGATCGCCTCACCGTCGTCAACCCCCATGCCTGGAGCGTCGAGGTCGACGCGACGGGCCCGGGGGGCGACGGCGTGGTCGGGCTGGCCACCGTGGGCAGAGAGCGGGCCCAGACCGTCGAGGAGGTCATGGACCAGGGCCGGGAGTGGATCTTCCGCTTCTCCTACGGCGGCGCCAACGGTGGTGAGCTGGTCGTCAGCCGCGCCGAACTCGAGCGGGCAGGGTGGAGGGTCACCGTGCCGGCGGAGTTCCCAGCGCGCATGCGGGAGGCGAAGATGGAGCCGTCCAAGCGATGATCCTCTTCGCCGCCTACCTTCAGCGCCGCCTGCGCCGACGGCGGGCAGCACGAGGAGTCCCGCCGCGGCCGGCCGGCTCACCCGGTCTCGCCCGGATGATCTTCGACGAGGTGGTGGTGCTGATGCGCCGGCTCACCGGAGGTGGGCGCACGGGCCAGAGGCGTCGATCCTGAGATGGAGGGCACATGCCTGACGTGACCGAGGTCCGCCTGCCCGGCGTGGGCGTGCGCCACGAGTTCACCACCGCCGACGGTGATCGCGTGGGTGTGCTCTCGCACCGCAGCGGGCGCCGGGAGATCGTCGTCTACGACCGGGACGACCCCGACCGGTGCGCGATGGTCCTCCACCTGAGCCCGAACGACACCACCACGCTGGCCGAGTTGCTCGGCGCACCCCACCTCAGCGAGGCCATCGCCTCGGTGCAGCGAGTAGAGGGCCTGGCCATCGACTGGATCACCGTGTCGGACCGGTCGCCCTTCGTCGGAACCAGCATCGGCGACGGCCGGTTCCGCTCACGCACCGGAGCATCCATCGTGGCCGTCGTGCAGGCCGACACCACTGTCCCCGGGCCGGGGCCGGAGTACCGGTTCGAGGCCGGCGACGTCGCCGTCGCCGTCGGCAGTCCCGAGGGCCTCGGCCAGCTGCGAGAGCTGCTCGGCAGTTGAACCTGCTGGCGGCGGCCGGCGAGGACGCTGCGCTGGTCTTCATCGAGATCGGCGCCGTCGTGCTCGTCCTGGCGGCCCTGGCCCGGGTGGCCGGGCACCTCGGTGTCACCGCCATACCGTTCTACCTCCTGGCCGGGCTCGCCGTCGGGGAAGGCGGCATCGCCCCCCTCGACGTCAGCGGCGAGTTCATCTCCCAGGCGGCCGAGATCGGCGTGCTCCTGCTCCTGCTCACCCTCGGCCTGGAGTACACCGCAGACGAGCTGCGCCAGGGGTTGCGGGGAAGCCTGGTTCCCGGCGCCGTCGACGCCGCCGTGAACTTCACGCCGGGGTTCGCCGCCGGGCTGCTCCTGGGCTGGGACGCCACCACGGCGCTGCTCCTCGGGGGGGTGTGCTGGATCAGCTCCTCGGGGGTGGTGGCCAAGATCCTCAGCGACCTCGACCGCCTCGGCAACCGGGAGACGCCGGCGGTCTTGAACCTGCTCGTCACCGAGGACCTGGCCATGGCCGCCTACCTCCCCGTCGTCGCCGCCCTCGTCGCCGGCCACGACCTCGGCCAGACCGTCGCCACCGTGCTCGTCGCCCTCGCCGCGGTGGCGCTCGTCCTGGTCATGGCCATCCGGTGGGGGCACCGCCTCAGCGCCCTCCTCGCCCGGGGATCGGACGAGGCCCTCCTGCTGGCCGTCTTCGGCCTGACCCTTCTCGTCGGCGGCCTGGCCCAGAGAGTCCAGGTGTCCGCCGCCATCGGCGCCTTCCTCGTGGGCCTCGCCCTCTCCGGTCCCGTGCAGGCCCGTGCCGGTGCGCTGGTCGAACCGCTCCGCCACCTCTTCGCCGCCACGTTCTTCTTGTTCTTCTCCTTCCAGATCGACCCCGGCTCGCTCGTCGAGGTGGTGGCACCGGCGGCGGTGCTGACCGTCGTCACCGCTGCCGGCAAGCTGGTCTCCGGCCGGGTCGCCAGCCGGCCACTCGGCATCGGCCCTCGGGGCCGCCTCCGGGCGGGCACGGCCCTCATCGCTCGCGGCGAGTTCTCCATCGTCATCGCCAGCCTCGGCGCCGGCCGCCAGCACGGAAACGAGCTGGGGGCCCTCGCCGCCGCCTACGTCCTGCTCACCGCCATTGCGGGACCACTCGCCGCCAAGTACGCCGACCGGGTCCCGCTGGGGCGGGCTCCGGCGAGGACGCGCACCGGCGCCACCCCCGGCTGAGGCGGCGCCGCAGGCGGGCCGGCAGGCGGGGGTAGCGCCGGCGGTGCCCGGCGTGGCTCCGGGGGAACGGGCAGCATGGGAAGAGATGACGGCGGAACTTCTCGTGCTGGACGCCATGGGGGTCATCTTCGAGGCCCCCGACGTCGTGGCCGAGCACCTCGTCCCGTTCGCCCGGGAGCGAGGCTGCGGCCTGGCGGCCACGACCATCCGTGAGCTCTACAAGCGTTGCAGCACCGGTGAGCTGGCCGTCGAGCAGCTCTGGCAACAGCTCGGCGTTCGCCAGCCGCAAGGAGCGACCCAGGCCTACTGCGAGCTCCACCGCCTCACCCCTGGTGCTCTCGAGTTCCTCCGCTGGAGCCGGGAGCAAGGGATCCCTCTGGCCTGCCTCTCCAACGACGTGGCGGCCTGGTCGCTGTCACTGCGGGAGCGCCACGGGCTGGTGCCGCTGATCCCCTACTGGGTGATCAGCGGCGACGTCGGCAGCCGAAAGCCCGACACCGCCATGTTCGAGGCGCTTCGCCGCGCCTCTGGAGTCCCCTTCGACGCCTGCGTGTTCGTGGACGACCGTCGCGCCAACCTCGACGCAGCGGCCGCTCTCGGCATGACACCGGTTGCCTTCGGAACCGTTGAGGCCGGCCTTCCCCACGTCGAGGGGTTCGGCGACCTGACGCGGCTGGTGGCCCAGCTGTTCGATCTGCCGAGAAGCTGATCGACGTCTCACTCCAAGTCGGCGCTCACCTTGATCTCGACGTTGCCTCGAAGCGCGTTGGAGACCGGACAGGATTCCTCGGCGGCGGCAAGAGCCTCGCGAAAGCCCGACTCGTCGAGGTCCGGGACGGTGGCGCTGACCTCGAGATCCATCGTGGTGATGGTCCCGTCCTCGAAGGCACAGGTGGCCTGAACGAAGATCCGGACGGGAACGTGGCCCCGAGAGGAAAGCTCGTTCGACAGCGCCATGCTGAAGCAGGCCGCGTGGGCGCCCGCTATCAACTCCTCCGGGCTCGTCTTGCCTTCGGGGTCCTCGGTGCGCGAGGCCCACGTGAC
This sequence comes from Actinomycetota bacterium, assembly GCA_030776745.1. Taxonomy (GTDB): domain Bacteria; phylum Actinomycetota; class Acidimicrobiia; order Acidimicrobiales; genus JALYHF01. The sequence goes on from JALYHF010000322.1 coordinate 3,777, forward strand.
GGGAGCGTCAGTGAACAGACCGCTGCTCAGGGCCGAGACCCGGCCTGCTCCCTCGAAGAGATCGCCCTCCCATGTGGCGGTGGCGTTTCGTTGGGCCATGGACGCCTCCTGGATCGTGTTGCTCGAACGAGAAACCGGAAACCGCGCCGGGGTCGGGCGCCGGGCTCGTGCAGAGTCCCCGGCCGGGAGCACCGACCGGGGACTCGGGCGCCCCACACGTGATCGGGCGGCGCCGCCGCTACCGGCTATCCGTCCTGGGTGGGTGCGTCGGACCCCTGGGGGTTGCTGTCGGAGATGTTGGCGCCCGTCTGGTCGCTTCGTTCGTCCTCGGGGTCCTGGGGGTTGTCGGGTGTCGGGTTACCGGTCTCGGGGTCTACCTTGGGCATCCAGGGTCCTTTCCTCGCTTGTGGCGGACGTCTTCCGCACGCTGGTCTCGCACCGGAGGCTGGGCCGCGGCGGTGCTCGTGACAAGCCTTCCCCTCACGACCGCTTCTCGAACACCAGAGCCGTGTTGGCGCGCTGCTCGCTCGTCCGAAGAGGGCGGAGATGCAAGCCGCTCAGGCGTTCACGCCGCGGCGACGGGTGACGGCGTTGTAGATCAACAGGAGGATGATGGCGCCGATGACGGAGCCCACCAGTCCCACGCCGTCGTTGTCGTCGAACAGGGCCTTGGCCAGGAACCCGCCCAGGAACGAGCCGGCCAGGCCCAGCAGGAGCGTGGCGATGAGCCCCATGGGGTCGCGGCCGGGGACGAGCAGGCGGGCCAGCGCTCCGGCAAGGAGCCCGATGATCAGAAAGCCGATGATCGACATGGATTCAGGCGTGCCCGGGGACGGCCCTGTCGAAACCAGCGCCGAGCCAACGATCCACCACGCCCACCAGCTCGGCCAGCCGGTCGATGGCGGCATCCGGTTCCGTGGCGTAGCCGGGAACCGACGGGTTGGGCCGTAGTACGGCCCGCATCCCCATGGACTTGGCCCCGAAGACGTCGTCGTAGGGGCGGTCGCCCACGAACACCGCTCGGGCGGGATCGGCCACGCCCAGTTGGCCCAACACCGTCGCGAAGGCCTCGGGGTGCGGCTTGGTGTGGGGCAACTCGCTGGTGTAGCAGCGGACGTCGATCAGCCCGGCCAGCCCGTCGCGAGCGAGGAAGTGCTCGTGGAAGGCGCGGGGCCAGTGGGTATTCGAAAGGAGCCCGATCCGAAGGCCGCGCTCCCGCAACGCAGCCAGTGTGGGAACGGCTTCGGGATCGTGGTGCAGGTGGGGCGTCCAGGAGTCCAGGTGGTGGGTGGCTGCCTCCTCCAGCACGGCCTCGGCCACGTCGAGGCCGAGCTCGGCCGAGGCCAGCGCCAGCAGCGAGCTGAGGGTGGTGCTGCGCTGGTCCACGGCGATCCGCGACCAGGACGCCTCCTCCACCGCCACCAAGCGGGCGCACACCTCCTCTTCGCGCTCCGGGGCAAGACGGCGGGCGGCCAGCCGCCACATCTCCGTCATGTCCACCTGGGCGAACGGCGCCAGGGTGCCGCCCCAGTCGAAGACCACCGCCTCCACGCCCTGGCCCCTCACGGCACGGAGCCCTGCTCCGCCGCCTCCCGGGTGTCCAGCCAGCGTCGGAAGCCGGCTGCGTTCGAATGCACGCCGTTGAGGGTCTCGTGCTTCTCCCGGTCGCCGGCCGCGACGGTGGTGTCGTCGAGGGCGAAGGCGGCATCGAGGGCGGCGGCGATGTCGCCGCCTTCACGCCAGGCCTGCTCGGCGACGCCGGCCCAGGCGCGCAGGATCTCCGCGGCCTCCTCGAGGGCAGTGTCCGGCTCGGGCAGGAGGCCGTAGTGGGCCAAGGCGATGCCGGCCGGCGCCCGCTCGGCGAACCGGCCGAGCGAACGGAGGGCCTGGTCCAGGTCGAAGTCGGGCGGCGGGGTAGCGGGCCGGAGCACCCCGGCGTCGGGAAGGCGAACCCCCACGGCGTCGCCCGCGAACAAGATGCCGCTGACCGAGTCGTGGAGGGCGAGATGGTGCTTGGCATGCCCCGGCGAGTCCACGGTGGTGAGCACGCGGTCGGGGCCCACCCGTACGTCCTCACCGTCGTCGAGCACGTGGATCCGCTCTGCGGGCGTGGGATCGAGCCGCCCGTACAGCTGGTCCAGCAGCTCGCCGTAGACCCGCCCGGCCGAGGCGACCAGCCGACTGGGGTCGACCAGATGGCGGGCCCCCTTCTCGTGGACGTACACCGTGGCCTCGGGGAACGCCCGGGCCACGTCGCCCACCCCGCCCGCGTGATCGAGGTGGACGTGGGTGACGACCACGCCGGCCAGGTCGGCGGGACCGAGCCCCAGTGACTCGAGGGCGGCCAGGAGGGTGGGCACCGAGGACTGGCTCCCGGTCTCCACCAGGACGGGAGCCGGCCCCTCCAACAGGTAGCCGGCGGTGACCTGGTCCCACCCGCCCAGCCGGGTGTCGACCTGCAGCACGCCCTCGGCGATGCGCGTGGCCATGGCGCCGTACGGTAGCGCCATGGCCTCGATCGTCGACCGCTGCCCGACCTGCGGCATCGACCCACGGACGGTGAGCCCGAGCGACGCCGTCGTCGCTCTTCGCTCGTACCGCCGGCGCTACCGGGCGCTGCTCGTGCGCCCCGACGACGAAGAGGGCGCCGAGGTGGTGAGACGACGGCCCGCCCCCGACCGCTGGTCGGCGGTGGAGCACGCGGCCCACGTCGCCGACGTGTTCGAGACGACCGCGGAGGCCCTCCACACCATCCGAGTGCACGACGATCCTGTCGTGACGGTCGAGCCCGGGGCGCCCCGGGC